>JAUMUB010000028.1 GCA_030530905.1 Bifidobacteriaceae bacterium
ATTTTTATTGTTTGAGTAATTCATTAACTCGATTTTGAATAGCGTTGTAAATATTTTCTTTGCGTTGTTGACCGACACCATATTTTCCGTTGATAACATCTTTTGCGAATGCTGTTAAGTAGTCCACTGGTTTCACTTCTTTCATATTGTCATTCGATTGGTGCATTGATTGTTTCGGGTTGGCATACGCTTGCCATGTATTCTTATCACCATAAAACAAGGATAAGTCTAAATCACCATTGTAACCGTTAATTCTACCGTGTCCCGTGTATTGTTGCATAACAACATTGAATGGGGCGGTTGATTTACTGTCTGACCACGGGTTGTTAGTCCAGCCAATTCGGTTATTATCTGCATATTGTGCATACCATAACCCTGCTTTTTTAGCAACGTTAGACCAGTCACCGGCACTGGTTACCAACGATTTACTAATGTAAAGTAAGCAATAAACACCCGTCTTATTGTACACGTAATCAATGAATTGGTTAATCCAATTAATATCATCTTGAGTGTACGAACTTCCGTTGATAGCAACTTCATAGTCAAGTGCAACAATACCATGTGTAAAGTAATCACGGGTATTTTGAATAAAGTAATCGGCTTCTTTTTGGGGCGTGTCAACGTGTCCGAACTCATGCGCATAGTGATAGAAACCCCACGGTTTACCTAACTTGATACATTGTTGAATCACATAATCGCAACAATCGTTCACATAGGAAGTCCCACCAGTTGCTTTTGCGATTACTGCGTCACAATCAATCGGGGCAATTTTAATCAACCCTTGATTACTAGATACATCAATTACTCTCAACATACTTAACACCACTTTCTAATTTATTAGTTAATTCTGCTAGTTCGTTGTTAGGAATGTTCATGTTGTTTAACAAACGAACCTTTACATTACCATTATAATTTTTAATCAGTCCCCGTTCAATAGTAGGATAATAATCATTGTCTAAAATAGGGGTTTCACGGGTTACAACAATATATGGTTGCCTTACATCGTTATCATTAAAATGCGTATCTCTGTTAATGATTGTATTTTTCAAAGTGTTTAGGAATGGTAATTGACTTCCGATATTATTATTTCCCGTAAAGAATAGAACGTTATCATTGTAAAGATTAACGGTCAAGTTTCCATTGGATAAGTCAACATTATAAACAATGTGAATTGTTTGGTTGATAGCATTAACAGGCTCAATCGTAATTGGCGCAACAAACGGGGTAAATAGTTTGATAGATTGCGTTTGATAATCATAAGCATTGTTGTACTTTTTGGGAACATTAACAACCCCTAAATCTAAATTAATGATTTTTGATTTTGCTTCATGTGATACTGTCTGCGCCTGTACCCGTCCTAATGAAATTCTTTCAACGCTTGTTTGCGTGTCAACTTTGAATGGCAATTCAACAAGGTTATTAATATAAGCACTCACATTATAATGTTCTTCACTCTGTTCGCCCCCGACATAATTCCATATCTGTTCATTTGATAGGGCGTTTAATTCCGTGTCGGTGATTAGATAATTATGTTCATATCCTGCGTGCTGTTCGATTTTCGTTGCGCTTGCGGTTAATACAATATTGGTCATATTGTCCGTAATTGTATTATCTTTGGTGGTATTCAGTGGAATAGTAATATCGCTTTTGTTGTTACCAGTAACATTATATTCACTTGCTACGGTACTACCTGCATAGAATAATACTTGAATATCGGTCTGAAAATTATAACCCGTTTCAGCGGTCAACTGAATAGCATTTAGATTGCGTGAAATTTCATTGGTTGTCACGTTTGAACGAACATTGGTCAAATTCTGTTTAATTGGAATTGTTGTTGCTTGTTGCTTGTGAGCGGTCAACCTAATTGTAATATCATGTTCAATATCATAGTTATTTAAGTGAGTTACGTTTGTACCAGTTTTTGGTATTTCATCTCCAGTCATTCCCGTATTGATATTAATAACCCCACCCGTATGGTCAAAAACATAACCATCTTCAGCGGTGAAAGTCCATGAATGTACCCCGTTTGTTACTGTTGTATCGCTAGGTTTAACCGTACAATGCGACAACTCAAAAGTTACTTTTGAATGTGGCAAACTACTTTCATCTAATTTAGTATTAAATTCAATTTTCGTTCCAATATTATAATCACTATTACCCACTTGTGGAATAATGATACCGTAAAAACCTGGGGTCATATCATGTTCAATTACATATTGTTGTTTGTCCCCGTCTTGTAATTCTCCAGTAAAATCATTCTGTACTTTAGGTAGAACATCAATATTGTTGCCTTTTTCGATTTTATACCCTTTTTCAATCTCAAAAACAACATAGCCAAAGCCATGGTTTGCTTGCACGATACCTGTTTGGTCAACGATTTTGACACCTTTTCCAGTCATTTCAAACGGGTTTTTTGATCTAGTCCGCAATGGTAACATTAACATTCCCGTGTTAGGGTTACGGGCTTCACTAAGATAAGCGTCACCCGTGAACATAACAGGCGAAAAACCTTGACAACTAGCATAATCAGAAACGGTGATTTTTTGTTGGTTAGGTTCGGACGTTCTCCATTTAATATAATTAACGTTGATAGGTCTTCCGTCCATAACATGATTTACGTCAACAACATATCTAAATTTATTTACTGCGCTGTTCGTTTTAACCGTTGGTTGTTGGGTTACTGGTTCAACGGGGTAGTTGTATTCTTTACCATGATAGTTACCGTAACCGTCCCATTGACCTGTTCCCGTTGGGTCTTTTGCCATATCATACGCCCAAATGGTAACTCCACTAATTTTACTTGATAATTGCACCATGTTTTTTACCCCCCAATTGTTGTTAAGATTTTAGTTGTTCCGTTGGTTAAAGTAACATTACTCATATATTTATCATTAATCAATTCACGGCTAGTCGGTAAAGAGTTAGATAAATAACTGGGTTTTTCTGTTGCTGTAATTAGAACTTCACTATTAATAATTTCATCTTGATAGGTCATTAATAAATCAGTATTCAGATAAACCCTTGATAGTGAACTGTTATATGGTTCAACATGTTCAATATAATAATAGCGTTTGAAGTCGGGAATACCAACGTAATTAACCCCGTCAATGGTTGAATGGTGCAAAATTAACATCGGTGTCTTTTCATTGATTGCCATTCTGAATACAATATCTCTACTTGAAATTAGTTTCAGATTTTTATTAATTACGTTTTCGTTTGATTGGTTATTATAAAAATTTACTTTCATTTTATCACCTTAAATAAAAACGAACTATGTTAAAACATAGCCCGTTTACTTAACTAATAATTATTTAGCTTGGTCTGCAATGTAGAATACAACGAAATTCTCGTTTAAGTCATTGAAGTACCCTGCGTCCATTTTATAGTAGTTAGTGTAAAATTCTGCACGGGCATTATAACTCGTTGTCGTACGTTGATTAAGATTTGATACACCTAGGGCGTTAGTGTCAAACATAACCCCTAAAATACCAGTTTGAGTTACTTGCTTAGGTGTCTTGTTACCTGCGTCAATCTTAACATCAATCTTTGAAATATCATCGAACGCATAAGATTTGCCCGAACCTTGCCAATATGGAACGGTTTCATGGTTAGGTAAGGAAACCGTGTCATTGTGGTAAGTATCACTTAACAAGTAAACCTCTGCACTGTCTGCAAAATCAGATAACAGAACAGTGTGTAAATTGTCGGTAGTGGTAAAGCGTGCCTTGCCACCTGCATTAAATAAGGTACTCATCTTTGTAATGCGTGCTTGGTACTTCTTAATGGTAAGGCTTGCGAACTTCAAAAAGTCCTTATCCATTAAAGCCTTATTAGCTGTTAAAGTTTGACCGCTTACTGCGTTGTATTCAGTCAAGAGATTTACCTTTTGTAAACCGTTGGCGCTGTTCAAAATTTGACCAGTCATGTTATTAATAGTTCGCATAATCAAACCATCTAACTTAACAGTCATTGAATTTTTAACGCCTGTTTCTAGCATTGAAATGAAACCATTTAACTCATTTACATTGGAAAAACTTTCTTTGACCTGTTCAGTAGTAAAGGATAACTTCACATCAAAAGTAACTTTTGAGTTAAAGAACTTAGCGCTTACTTTTGGTTGGTAGAAAGTATCTTGTGAATAGGTTTGTCCGTCTTGTAAGTTCCAAGAGTCGTTTTCATCGGCTTCCGGCATATCTGCACTAATCTTTTCAACAACCGAACCATATTCCCAACTATCCATTAAGACACTAGGGACACCGCCTGCGTACAAACGGTTGACGAAAATAACTTGACCGATACGGTCAATCAACTTTTTAACATAGTTATCAACGTTATCAGAATTAAAAATTTCATTCCCAACGTCAACAAGGTTAGATAAATCATCGTTTACAACATCGGTTTTCCCTAAAACTTCACTTGTTGCACTGTTTACAATATCCTTTAATTGTGTAACTTTCATATTTTACAACGTCCTTTCATTTCCGTATACGGTAACAAAAATATAATTTCTTATATCACTGAATAATATATCATAGTAAACATTATTTTTCAACTCACCTAATAAATTAGTTAAGTTTTCATAATTCATTTTGGTTACTGTTTGAGTTGTCTTATTGCTTCCCGTTGACTGGTTAGAATTATCATTAACCATTGTATCACTGTCATAACCGGCGACTTGATTTGTGGTCTGATTGTTGGTGTCCATGCTTCCCGTTGTTTTAGTCACTTCATTGGCTAGAGGGTCACTGTCTTGTGGAATAGAATTAAAAAGAGTTTTCCACGTTTTCCCAAACCTAACTTTCATCATGTTAGCAATAGGGGTTAAATCATTTTCATTTTTCAGTAGGTTCTCAACTGGAATGGAAAAATTTTTCTCCCCGTTCTCCAGTAAAAAAGCACTGTCTAGGGTTTTAATATCATCGCTTAATAGATAACTCAAGGTCTGATTGTTTGCTAATAATTGGATAATTCCTGTCCCACCGTTTTTAAGATATTCCGAATACATCATTTTTTATCATCGTCCTTTTTGTCTTTTTTATCATCATCATTGTTAGACTGGTCATCGTTAGATAATTCATCGGTTGACTTTTTATCCACATCATCATTATTGTTTGTTGGTTCATTATCTTCTTCTTTATTTTCGTCTGACTGATTTTCTACTTCTGGTTTTTCTTCTAACTGATTGTCTGGTTCAACTTCTGACTTTTTGTCTGTCTGATTATCCTGTTCAACTTCTGATTGTGTTTCATTAGTTGGTTCATTGTCGCTTGTTGGTTCTTGATTACTTTCTTCTGGTTTATCAACGCCACCATTAAGGGAAGTATCATGATTATTAATAGGGTTATCTCCATTAGTTCCATTGTTGTCGTCCTCGTTTGTACCGTTCCAAATGCTAGAAAATTCAACATCAATATCTAAATCGAACATCTTATTAATTTTTTCCACTGCTTGCTTCCGATTGCGTAACATGTTGTCAATGAGTGGATAACTTGCATTTTTGTTGACTTCAATTTCATTGGTTGTCAACCGTTCCCGTTTCATGTTGTTGTTGGTTGCCAGTCCGATAGTATTATTTAATTGTGCTTCAATGAATTGTTGATAACCATATAAATCAGCAAATGAATTTACCCCTTTATTATTAGTTGGGGTAACTTTCAATGCGTCAAACAGTTTGGCTTCACCAATAACCCCCAACGAACCGTCAATTACTTTTTGTAAGTATTCTCTAGCTGAATGCGTTGTGCTGTCGTCCTTACTTGAAATGGTAAAGGGCATACGATAATTATAATCAGTCATTAACATGGTAATTTGATTTTCGATTAATAAAGTACCGTATTTATTATAAATGTGAATTAACCCCTGTTGCATATCATCATTTTTGATGATTACACAATTTTCGTTAATGGTGAAAGTACCATTATATTTAAGACTAGGGTTATTTACGATTGCGGTTGTTGGTTGATTATACGGGTCTTGTCCCGAAAACCCACCTTGAAACGCATAAATATTGCCCTTTACTTTTGCAATAATGGAATAACCGTTTGTCTGTAACTGTTTCTCGATTTCAACTGCGGGTAAAGTGTCGGGAAGATTTTTCCATTCAAACATCGTCAACGACTTGTTAAGCATATCCGCCCGAAACTTTGAAAGTTGTTCTTTCTTATTTGTTATTGGAATTGTCATTTGATACACCGTCCTTTAATAATTCGTCATGGTCTAGCTTATCTATTAACCGTTGCATGATAAGCGTATTCGCTTCTATTTTATCTTGCAACTCTTTGGTCATTTGTTGATAGTTACTGGATAAAATATTATTTTTATAAAACATTGCCACCGATACCACAATAGGAAAACCAACGGTAGAAATGAAATTGCTTAAATCGTTCACAATTACAACCCCTGTTTACATAATTTTAGATAGTTATTTACACTGTCCCCAACATCGTTATTTTGATAATACACCCTGTCGGTAACATAAAACCATTTTAACCGCTCTTGTAACTGGTTCGTTGGTTTTAATATATTTCTATTATAATTCATTTTGGGAACATATTCAGTAGAATACACTAAATCGTTATCGGTGTCTTTAATAGGGGTTGTCTTTCTATGAATGAACGTAAAATAATACGGGTCTTTATTGATTACTTCACATTGGAAAATATCATCGTTAAACTCAATAAAGTAAGTAAATAAAATATCTTTTGGTTTGTACTTTACTGGTAAATGTGGATAAATGTTAAGCTCCCACGCTCCGCCCGTAATCATTGCCAATTTAGGGTTGTTAAATGCGAAATAGAAATTATTTTTCTTTTGCTTGTTTGTTGGGGCGGTGTATTCAACCGCAACCCGTAACTTGCTGTCCCCGTAACTGTAAACATCAATTGAACCGGGTTTCATCTCTTTAATATGCTTCAAACCCATTTCTTGAAAATACGGTGAAAACTTGTTGACGGTGTTCCCCAACATGTAAATTTTAACATCGGTTCTCAAACGTACAATGGTGGAAACGGTGTTCATAAATAGAACAAACTCATCTGGTAAATATAACCCCTTAGTTAAAAACTCATCGAACATAATTAAACCGACTTTCGGGAATGAATTAGATTTATTGTGTTCGTTGTCCGCTAGGGCAAAAGTGAAACCTAGAATATCGGTATCCGAATATACCGCCTTGCCATTATCATCATAAGTGCAAAGATAAAACCGACCTGCGTAATAATAAACTCCAGTATATTGTCCGTTAAAGATTTTCTCAATTTCTCCATTCGCTTCTAATGCACTGAAAATCGCTTGCGAACGTCTACCCCGAATATCGGTTTGCCACCGCCTTACATAGGCAAACTGTTTGCCCTCGTCCTTAAATAATTTAAGGGCTTCTTTCAATACCGCATAGGTTTTCCCGTTTGACCGTTCCCCGAAAATAACATTATATGTTGAATTCTTCTTTTTAATGTTGCTCAAACTATAATATTTATACTTACTCATTTTTGCACGTCCTTTATTAATAGTTCTCCATGAATTAACGCCAATAAGAATTGATTGTAAAGTTTTGATATTGATAAGGTAAATTCTGTTGGTGCTAAATGAATACCCGACAACGGGTTGACTTCTACTTGGTTGCCGTCAATATCGGTTACTAATGCTTTCACTGGTTCGTCAATGTAAGTATGCGTTAATTTTCCCGTGTATTGAGAGGGTACAGTCATTTCATCATTAAAAATCTGAAACGCCTTATCAATGTTATTATTACTTACTTTTAATAAGTAGTCTACCCCCTTACTTTTTGAAAGTCCTGCGCATGTTAGCATTAATTTACCATTCTGAAAAACTAAATAACGCTTAGCTCCCAACGTCTTAAATTTATCATATACGCCCTCGCTGTCCCAATAACCAATTGGTTTTTGCTTGCCCTTAATGGTGAATGGTTCAAAATCTTCAATATCTAAATCATACTTTTTACAAACGTCTTTAACCTTATTCTTAACAACTTGATTATATCTTTTAATATACGGCAAGTGCTTTTCCCCGTTTTCAATTTTAATGCTGTCGGTGTCCGAATAACAATAATCATTGCCAGCACTAATAATTCCAGTCCATAGGTTGCGCCTTGCGTATGCTGTCACGAAAACACCCCACGGGTAGAACAGAAAACGGGTTTTGCTATGATTGTATTTGACAATTTCTTTTTTCAAGTTAGGTTCGCTTGTCGTCCAATCGTCATTAAGATAATTATTTTCCTCGTGAACAATATTAGTTACACTCATGCCATACATGGAATTTAACATACCTTTTGACCGCATATATTCGGGGCGTTTTTCGGGAACACCTTTTAATTTTGTCTTATTTTTGTATAGGTGAATAATCGCCTTAATTAAATTTTTTGGCAAGTATTCCTTGCGATAAGCAATTACATTGCTAACTTCCGCTTTGTCCCACTCATAAGCACGTTCAATAATTTCAAAGTCAACGTTGGTTATCGTTGTTTCAACCGTTGACGCTGAAAAAATTCTCCCGTTATCCTCTACCATATCTTTTGAGCATTCACATTTTGAACTTGATAAATAATGTTCTTGCTTAATTTTAGGGAATAAGTTGGTAAACTTAATATCAAAAATCATGCAATAATGGTCACGATAAAAATTAAAGTCTTTACGGTTTTTAATTTTAGGATGGAACCCCCGTCCCATAGGGAATTGTTCAGTAACCATAACGGTAGGATAGGAACTGGTAAAATCGTAACTGGTCACATTATCAATTACTTTCCCTTGTTTGTTGGCGTTGGCATGTGTGAACCCACCTTGAAACGCCCTTTTTAGTTGTTCATACTCAAACGGTGATAGGGTTAAAGTATTCATCAACTTCCGATATTTTTCATATTGACCGCCAGTTTTTCGGTGCTGTTTTTGACCGTTAAAATAAACTTGCTGTCTAGTGTAACGCCTTACTCTACCCGTATTTGTTAATGGTATTTTTGTAATATCACCATATTCTTCAATCTGTTCATGAATATAAGCAACTACAATCTTCACATCATTGGCGCAATAAGCTAACTCATCATCGGTTAAATGCGTTTTCCATGTTCTAATCTGGTTATAGTCAAGGTTTCCCACCAATTTTTTAATTTTATGGTGTTGTAAATTTTTTGCCACATGGTCAAGGTTTAACCCTGCTAAAATATAACTATCTTTGTACTCAATTCCATTGGTAGTTAAGGCTTTAACAGGTTCTCTTGTATCAACTGCAAAAACCCCGTTTTCTGACCATTCAAAATACTTCCGCATAAATTGAAATTCATAACCTAAATTGTGAACGTAAACAATTAACCGCTTTTGTTCATTTAACTGTAATATCTCAACTAATTTACTAATAAAATGTTGATATTCTTCCCACGTCCGCCCGTATACAAGCACATTCTCAAACGCAAATTGCCATATATACATAAATGCAAACTTTTGCCCTTTTTGCATTGCACTTGTGGTTTCAATATCAAAAGAGGTTACAATCTCATAATAAGTTACTTTTTTGTTAGTCCGTATGGTTTTAGCATGATTAAACGCCCTTTTTACAATCTCATAATCAAATTCATTTACATTAATCATGCTTTCACCACCTTAAATTGCTGACCACGTTTTATGAGAACTGCTAGAGGTATGTGTTTTTAGATAATCATTGTGTAACCGTCTGACAACATCTCCGACAATTTCTTCCGCGTCCGCGTCTGAAAAATCTTCTTCATAACCTGCTAAATAAGTATCATGAATTGAACGCCAAATTTCATCTGAACTAATTTTCACCCCTCTATGATTTTCTAAATAATCATCAACCATTGAAGCAATATCGAAAAACTTATTAACCAACGTAACTGAGCCGTCCGCCCCCTCTACTTCTTCACTGGTCATGATTGTGTCTGGGTCGTCCCCAACAATATCTTCTAGTCCTGTTCTAGATAACATTTGTTTCAATACCTTTTTACTACCCCGAACAGTAGAGGTTTCAGAATTGAGAAAGTTTTTAACTCGTTGGTATTCCCGTGCTTTCTCTTTGTAGCTTGCCCCACGTCTATTATGGAATTTTCCCCCTGTTTTAACCGCCTTGTTATATGCTCTTGTTTTCCACCCCTTTTTTTCTAATCTCCGCAACCGCTTATTGGCTTTACTTACCAATTTATTAAAGTCTGCAAAATCATTATCTTTTCTACTCACCACAAACACTCCTAATCTCTTGATATAATTTCATTTGAGTTGCTTCCGTCAAAATACAAAAGTAACAATCGAATAAAATAACCATATTACTGGAATGTCCGTTCTCAAACGCATAAATTAATTGAGTTGTGTAACCCGTTTTAGAACTTAATTCCCGAACTTCTATATTGTCTTGTTTTCGTGCTTCTTTTGCTAGTGAACCAATTTCTTTCAACTTAACTTTCCGTCTAATGCGTTGTTCTTCAATATTCATAATTTCACCACCTAACAAAAAAAGACGGTAAAAAACCGCCCTTTATACATTAACTAAATATCAAAAACATCTGCTGAAACTGTTCCGCCAGCGTCCGTAATTTCAACTTCATTTAGTGGAACGGTTAATTTAATAGCGTCAAAACCGCAACCAACATTACCATGTCCCTTGAAAGTAGTTACATGAATTAAAATCTGTTGTCCGTTAGCTAAGCACTTGCCCTCTGGAATTAACTTATCACCAGTGGTCTTTTCGTTGTCCTTGCCAAAGATAGTTGGTGCAAATGGTGACTTATCACGAATTGACAACTTGCTATTGTCGTCACCGTATTGTGTTTCTTTCAATGCGTTAATAAGGTTTTCGTCACCCTTAACAAACTTTGGTTCTTCAATTGCCACCACATATTCAGGCTTTGGGTCTGAAACGTATTCGTTTGGCTTTTGCGTCCGAGGTTGATTTAGTACATTGAATGTTAACTTTCCCATTACTAAGCAACTCTTGCCCGCTTCCACATTGTTCTTTTCGTATACCGTTAAACTCATATTGTATACACTCCTTATAAATTATTTTTTCCCTTGACGGGAACAACCATAAGGGGCAACGAACCCCGAATTATCCTCTAATATGGTTTACTAATAAAGGTTGATTTACTGATGATTGAATATGTTTGTTCTAATTCGTTGTTCTCATCAATCACATCAATAAACGCATTATCACCGAGAACAGAAACTTGAATATTAAGTCCCTTTAACTTTTTCTTCAAACCTGCTAGAATTGTATCAAGAGTGAAAACATCACCATCATAAATATTTTCAACCTTAACATCACGTAAATTATTAGTAGTTGCAACAACATACATCTTCTTTGAAAACATTTGAAAAGTCCTCCTTCATTTGATTACATGTTAAGTATACCATTTTAATATTATTATGCAACCCTTTTTGAAAATATTTTTATAAATGTTTTTTTC
>JAUMUB010000029.1 GCA_030530905.1 Bifidobacteriaceae bacterium
ATAGTTAAGAATATTAATATTTAAGAATATTTTTAAAACTAATACAATTTTAATTAATACAAATAAGGAAGCAGTACACTTAACCGCATACTGCTTCCTTACTATTATGATTATGCAAAAAATTTAGTAAATCCGCTTAGGATCAAAACCTTCTGCTCTTAATCCTGAAAGAATCTGCTCAATATGCTCAGGGCCATTGGTTTCAACTGTCACGCCAAGCAATACCGCGTTCGTGTAATGCGCTGAGGCTTTGAACTGGTCATGATTAAGCTCAATAACGTTAGCTCGTAAGTTAGCAAGTAACGTTGCAACTTTCACAAGCTGACCAGGAGTGTCTGGCAACTCAACCTCAAAGTTCATAATACGACCGCGAGCAATCATACCCTTTTGAATTACTGCACCCATAGTAACGGTATCGATATTACCGCCGGATAAAATCGCTACAACAGTATGATCACCTTGTGCAGCGGCAAACTTACGGGATCTCAAATTTAAATGCTCTACTGCAGCTAATGAAACCGCGCCTGCAGCTTCAACAACTAGCTTATGCTTTTCAAGCATAAGTAGAATCATCTCATTAATATCACGTTCGCTAACTGATACCACGTCGTCCAAAAATTCGTGTAATAAAGCAAAGGTTAAATCACCAGGATGCTTCACTGCCACACCCTCAGCAGAAGTGGAAACGCTATCTGCAGGAGTAACTCGACCAGCTACAAACGAATTTTTAAAAGCTGGAGAGCCCTCAGGGATAGCACCTATAACTCGAACCTCAGGACGGAACATTTTTACTGCGAGCGCCACACCTGCACCTAAACCGCCACCACCAAGTGGTACGACAATATCTGTTACGTCAGGAACATCTTGCAGAATCTCTAATCCAACCGTGCCTTGACCGCAGATTACTTCATAATCGTCAAATGGTGGAATATACACCATTCCTTTTTCTTCAGAAAGTTTCAAAGCGTAGGCTGCTGCTTCGTCAAAAACCTCACCATGTAATACAACATTTGCACCATATGCTTTTGTGGCATCCACTTTTAGAGGTGGTGTAATCTGTGGCATTACAATTGTTGCTTGTATTCCGCGCTCACGTGCAGCAAACGCTACGCCTTGAGCATGATTACCTGCTGATGCTGTGATAATTCCGTTGGGTAGTGCATCTTGTGGCAGGGATGAAATTTTGTTATAAGCACCACGAATCTTGAACGAGCCTGTTACTTGCAAGTTTTCAGGCTTTAATAGTAGTTTGTGACCAGTTAAATCTGAGAGTACGTCTGACTCGATAATAGTTGTGTGACGTACTGTATCTTTTAAACGTTCTTCCGCTAACTTTAATTCTTTTGCGTGATCGCGCTGTAATTCACGTAGTACTTTTTTCTGATCCATAGTGGCATTATAAGAAAACCGCGTAACATATGCCTTGTCCTGTTCACGGTAAGAGATGATTTTACAAATTTTTTATTTTATATATAAAAGATCGCACTGGCTTACACCAATGCGACCTTTTATGAATGTGCAATTTTATGACACATTATTATTTATTTAATTATTACGTATTATTACGGATTGTTATTCAGCTAATATCAGCAATAATTCCTTCCCAAGCAGATAATGTTCCATTTTGCAAAGAGTTAACTGCATGGTTTGCATCATACGTTGCACATTTAATTTCTTGCTCTGAGTTATTCTTAGCTTTAAATTCGCGAAGTAATGCAGAGCTTTCTTCTGGAATATCAACCTGTTGACCTGAAATGTTAATCAGTACAAGCCAAGTTTTATCGCCTAGGGTTCGTGTGAAAGCGTACACATGCTCATCGCTTTCATCAAGAAGCTTCCAATCACCACCCGTGACAACTGGTTCAGTGTGACGTAATGCTATTAACTTCTTATAAAAAGCGTATACAGAATTCTCATCATTCATTTGAGCTTGGGCGTTAATACGCACATGATTTGGGTTTACGCTAATCCAAGGCTCGTAATCTGCTTTAGCTTTGCTTTCTTCCATAAAACCAGCAATTTTGGTGTCATCCCATTGCATTGGAGTACGTGAATTATCGCGAGATTTTTCACTTAAAGAACGCATCATGGACTCAGGGGTCTGAATACCAGCTTCCACACGCTGATGGAACATGTTAATGGATTCCAAATCACGATACTGTTCTAACTTGGTAAACCCTGCGTTTGTCATTCCTAACTCTTCGCCTTGATAAATATAAGGCGTACCGCGGTGCATGTGCAATAACATACCTAATGCTTTTGCGGAGAGCGTGCGTAATTCTTCAGTAGAATCATCACCCCAGCGAGATGCCATGCGTGGCTGATCGTGATTGTTGAAGAATAAGCTTGCCCAACCCTCGTTGCGCACTGCATTCTGCTGTTTGCTAAGAGCATGTTTCAAATCTGGCAAATACATGTCTTTGAGATTCCACTTATCCCCATGCTCGCAATCAATATCCATATGCTCAAACAGGAACAGCATGTCAAGTTCCTTATTAGCAGGATTGGTAATGTGATGATTGCGTTCTGGAGTGATACCAGGAGCCTCTCCTACTGTGATATAAGCGTCACGGCCTTCGAAAACTTCTCGGCGCATTTCTTGCAAGAACTCGTCAACACGAGGACCATCAGAGCAGAATGGGAATGGTGAGGAGAATCCGTCAGCGCCTGCTGGCAGATCTTCTAACTCAGATCCAACTTCTCCAGGTAGTTTGCCGTTGCGATCGTAAGGTTTAGAAATCTGAGTGATCACATCCATGCGGAAGCCGTCAATACCGCGATCTAACCACCAGTTCATCATGTCGTATACAGCATGACGAAGCTGTGGATTTTCCCAATTCAAATCAGGCTGCTTCTTTGAATACTGATGTAAGAAGTATTCTCCACGCTTCTCATCAAACTGCCAAGCACTACCACCGAAGTAGGAGCCCCAACGATTAGGCTCAGCACCTGGCTCTCCTGGAGTGCAACCAGGCTTAGCAGGACGCCAAATATACCAGTCAGCATGTTCATCATTATTTTCTCGGCTTGCTTTGAACCATGCGTGCTCATCAGACGTATGATTTACCACCAAGTCCATAATCACCTTAATACCGTGCTGGTGAGCTTTCTCTAACAGCTCGTCCATGTCGGCAAGAGAACCAAATAATGGGTCAATATCCTGATAGTCAGAAATATCATAGCCATTATCGTCTTGAGGAGATTTGAAAACTGGGCTTAACCAGATAACGTCCACGCCAAGATCTGCCAAGTAGTCTAAACGCTTGGTGATACCAGCAAGATCTCCAAGACCATCATTATTAGTGTCTTGGAAGCTACGTGGATAAATTTGGTATACTACTGCATTTGCCCACCATGGATTAGGTATGGCACCATTGGTGCAAATATTGTTATCTAACAATATTCTTTGTGATTGGGTCATAGTAAGTTTCCCTTAAATTCAGGCGTAAATATTTTCGTTTACACAATGTCAACTAATACAATACACGCTTTTTTACATACAAAGTTGGTGACACACTAACGTATGCCACCAACCCTATTTTTTATATTCGAATTACTTTAATGCGCCGCGCATGACACCGCTAATAATCCACTTTTGTGCAATTACATACACGATAAGGATTGGAGCCATTGCCATTAAGTAGCTGGAGAATGCCATTGGGTAATTCGTAGCAAACTGAGAGCTGAACACGTATTGCGCCAATGGGATTGTCTGATTAGATTGGTCAGTCAAAATAATCAATGGAAGTAAGAAATCATTCCAAGCCCATAATGCGGTTAAGATTGCGATAGTAGCGTTAATAGGGCTCATCAATGGGAAAATAATCCTCCAGAAAATTCGCCATGTTGACGCACCGTCAATACGAGCTGATTCCTCTAATGACACTGGAATTGAACGGATAAAGCCAGTAGCAATAAATAAATTCGTGCCAAGACCAAGAATCATGTATAGAATAATCAAACCGAACTGATTATCTAAGTGCAAGAAACCCATTTGCTTTGCCATAGGCAACATCACAACAGGAAATGGCACGAACATTGCTGCAATGAAGAAGTAGTACAAGAACTTGAAGAACTTCTTATCCATATTTCTTGCAATAGCATATGCCACAAAAGTATTGGTGAGCAACGTTAACACTACTGCTGCAACAGTGATAATTGCAGAGTTCAAGGCCGCTAATGGATAATTAACTTTAGCAGATGCGTCAGCAAAGTTTTGCCATCGCCATGAGCTTGGCAAGCTAAAAGTTCCAGCCTCTGCAGGAGTTTTTAAAGCAGTGACAATTGTGAAATACAGTGGAATCAAAACTGTTAGAGATAGCACTGCGATTGCTGCGGTTAACCACCAATTAATTGTGTGATCTTTACGAAACTTAGTTACATTAGCATTCATGATTATCACACCTTTTCCTTAGAGCCAAAGAACTTCAATTGAATAAACGCGATTACAGCTAGCATGATGAAGAACAGAACGGCGTTAGCGGTCTGATACGCATACTCGCCACCTGTTAAACCACCTTTCCAAATAAGGAAAGTGACTGACTCAGTTTTAGAGTTTGGACCGCCGTCTGTTAAAGCAACGATCTGATCGAAAGTACTTAACGCATTCTTCATCGTTAACACTAAGTTGATAGTAAAGAAAGGTCCAATTAGAGGGAAAGTAATCTTCCAGAAATTCTGCCATGCGTTAACACCATCAAGAGATGCAGCCTCATAAATTTCACTATCAATCGTTTGCAAACCAGCTAAGTAGATTAATACTGTGTAAGCAACACCCTGCCAAACAGCTAAGAACACGATTGGAATCCACGAATACTGTTCGCTAGTAAGCATTGACTCTGAGAGCCAAGCAATGTTCAGTGCTTTACCAATTTCAGGTAGAGGCTGCATGAAAATGTACTTGAATACGTAGCCAATAACCAGCACTGATAAAGTGTATGGGATAAAGAATATTGCTCTGAAGCCATTCTTAAATGCAATTTTTCCATTCAATGCTACTGCTAAAAACATTGAGATTGCATTAATTAATACTGTAATAATAATTGCAATAAAAATGGTAAAAATGTAAGCGTTGCCAACTCGAGCATCTTGGAATAATGCGATGTAGTTTTTAAAACCAATCCACTTAAAATCGCCGTATCCTTGTGAGTTAGTAAAGGAATATGCAACACCTTGAATAAATGGCACATACAGGAAGATAGCGAAAAGTACAGCTGCCGGCACTGCCATCCAATAGTATGCACGATCTATTTTGCGATTAGAACTAATCTTTTTACTCATCACTCCCCCTTAGAACGTTCTCGCCTGAACTTTATCCCACTCTGTTTGCATAGAGTCAATAAATTGTTGAACATTTCCTGTGTTAACAGCAGTTTGCAAATAACCACCAATATTGATTGAGGATGGAATATAGTGATCACAGAAATCAACTAAACGATTCTTCTCAAAGAATGGCTTAACAATGGTTAATGCTTCTCCACCAAAATAGGTATCCTTCAAAGGAGTAATTGCATATTGTGCATCAGCATATGCGTTAAGCTGCTTCTCGCTCATAAGGAATTCAATAAACTTCATGGCTTCTTTTGGATGCTTTGTGTTTGCGCCCATAGTAAGCATTACATCGTCACCAGAAGTGAGCATTTGTTCGCTCTTATTATTTGTTGCAGGCATTTGCGCAAATCCAAGATTAATCTTCTTATTAACCATGGTGATCTGTGGAATAGCATATGTTCCTAAAGGAATAATTGCTGCTTTGCCCATTGCAAAGTTTTGCGTACCTCGCTGATAAGTAACACCTTTATCGCCTGTGCTGTATGAATATAATTCAATTTCTTTCTTTACAACATCAGACCAGATGTCCTTGAACTTTGTTTCACCAGTTTTTAACTTGGTGTATTCGCTTTCTGGAACCAATGTTCCTGCTAAAGACGCTAGTGGAGCCTGTGTAGTCCAAGCATCAGCCAAGGTTGCTTGAACTGGATTAATACCTGCATCCTTGAACTTCTGCAATAATGCAATGAACTCATCCCAAGTCTGTGGCGGATTTTCTGGATCAGCACCAACTTGCTTGAATAAATCTTTGTTATAAATGTATCCAGAAGCATTACCTGCAAATGGTAAACCGTATAAACGCTTCTTAGAAACATCAGTTGTTTGCACAAGATTGCGAGCGGTATTAACCATACCCTTATTAAGCTTGTTCACGATTGGATCATTTGTGAAGTCATGGAACATGCCCGCTGCAGCAAACATGCCGAAGCTGATGTCGCCGTTAAATGTGATAACGTCTGGAACACGATTCTTCACAAAGCGTGTGCGCAAATCTGTTTGTGCATTTGCTGAATTGTTTACGTTAATTTTAATACCAGGGTTTTGTTGTTCAAACTCTTGAGCCATTTGCTTAAACTGGTCGGCTGCTTCAGATTTGAACTGGAAAAAATCAAGCACAACGACTGAGCTATTAGCAGAACATCCTGCTGCACCGACAGCCATTGCAATCGCGCATAAAACTGTAGCAGTTTGCTTTATCAAGCGAAATGCTTGTTTACGCATACTTTTCATCTCCCTCGACTCCTTACTAGCATCTTTGCATTGTCGATTACGAAAATAAATCATACTATTGCAGTTTTTTCTTTCCAAATAGGCTTATTTCTTTTGTGGCTGAAAATAAAAAACGGCTTTTTTGTTTTTTAAAGCAAGTAATTCTATAATTAATTAAGTAACATATCTACGCTTAATAACAAGGACACATATGAGCAACAAGCAACCTCAATGGTTTACAGGATCTGAATACACACATAAAGTTGCTCGAACCATAGCACAACATGGGCCGATTGCACGAACAACTTTGGCTCAAATGCTCAACATATCTCAAGGCGCATTATCTAGAATCACCAGTGATTTAATTTACGATAAGGTGATTCAAGAAAACTCGAATGTCAATACAAAAGTCCAAGATGATCGCTCTGATTCTGAGCATCGAGGACGCCCTCAAACCGCTTTAGAGATTTGCGCCCAAGAGCGCACGTTTATTGGCATTAATATTCATGAAAATGGTATTGCACTGACCATAACTGACGCGTTATGCAAATCGTTAATTGATCCGGTGTATGAGTCAATATCATCACAAGACCCTTCACAGCTGATTGAACATATCTGCACACTTATTATTCAGCATTCGAGACTTGTTAATCCTGCTCCTTGTTTTATTGGTATCAGTTTGGGCGGTCACGCAGTTGATAACACAACGGTTACTTTTGCTCCGTTTTTACACTGGAATAAGCCTGTTGAGCTGAGCAAAATAATTGAGGAAAAAACTCATATTCCTTGCTTAGTATTCAACGATCTTGATTCACTTCTACTCCATGAGGGATGGTTTGGCTCTGGTGTTGGTTTATCAAGATTTGCTATTCTCACTATCGGAGCTGGCATTGGATACTCGTTAACTGAACATGGTGAAGCAATCGACTACCCTGATAAGAGCTACGGTTTGGTTGGCCATATTCCAATCGACCCTAAAGGTCCGCGCTGTTATGCTGGACACCACGGATGTTCTCAATGTTTAACTAATGATTCTATTGCAGAAGAGTACTCACAACTCATCAACAAGCAATGCACATTCACCGACTTTGTTCAAGACTTAGAAAATAATTCTTCTGCAGCAAAACAGTTAGCAAATATACTATGTTTCCGTCTGGGAACATTAATTGCAATAACAGCAAATTTTGCTATGCCAGAAAAAATTCTCATCAGCGGAGAATCCTCTTTTATTGCACGCTATAACTTGGAATCCGTAAGAAACGGCATTACTCATTACCGTCAAAGCCAAACAAAACCAGTAGATTTTGAAATACTCGATTTCACTTGGAATGATTGGGCATGTTCGGCAGCGGCAATGGCAATTGCGAGTTATATCGGATAAATAGCACAAAATAACTAAACATGCATATTGTAATAATAGGGCTTGCTTCTGTAATGAATTGAAGCAAACCCTATATTCTTTATTATAAAAAATGGCATTTTATGTGAAAATACTATTTATTCACTATTCACTCTTGCACTAATGTTACTTCAAATAATACTGCTTGTGCAGGGTGTAGGCTTGGCGGACGAATACCAAAAGTACGTAATACTTCACCCTCAACTTTCACACCTTCACTATTCCACCATCCCAAGGATGATTGCCCGTTTGCAATGTTGCTTGCGCTTAAATCTTCGTTAATATTCAAAGGCTTTACATGATATACTGCATACGGATCTAATCCAGGAATTTGGATAGGAGCAGCAGGATACGTTTGTGAAGTGGTAAGCTGCGTGAAACGGTATATGCCATGTGAACGCTGTTGGTTAAGAACACCATCTACTCGAACTGCACTATCCTGAGCATCACCATGCACTACGATACCGCTTGCAAACTCATCACGATAGCGTTTATAAGATTGCACCCACACTCCGAGCTTATCAATATTTTCTTGAGGCTCTTGCAACAGATTCCATTCAATACCCATATGTCCGAAGAATGATGTTGCCATACGCATTTCTTGGCTTGTTGCACGATGAGTTGAATGAGCAGGGCTTGCACCCACATGTTCACCAATCATCTCAGGCGGTACAAGTAACGAAGTGTAGCGCTGAATATCTGCGCGTTCCACAGGATCAACACAGTCTGATGCCCAAATCCTATCAGTAATCTCCAAAATTCCAAGATCAACTCGCGCCCCGCCAGAAGCACAACTCTCAATTTCTAATCCTGGGAATTGTGTTTTTAAACCAGTGATAATCTTGTACAATGCCAAAGTTTGCGCATGAGTGGCAGGGCGATTGTTATAAGGAGAGAACTCCTCAGTAACCATCTTATTATGATCCCATTTAATATAATCAATACCCAATTGTTCTACTAGTGTAGTCATCGCATTGTATACATACTCGTATGCTTGAGGGTTGGTTAAATCGATAACCTGCTGTGAACGTCCTTGCATAGGTAAACGGTTGTGTGCTGGCTTTAACACCCAATCTGGATGTGCGCGGAAGGTGTCAGAATCTGGGTTGATCATTTCAGGTTCAAACCATAAGCCAAACTCCATGCCTTTACCGTGAACATATTGCGCAAGCGATTGTAAACTCTTCTCACCATCTGGCCAAACATCCTGTGAAATCTGCCAATCACCCAAACCAGAAGTGTCATCTCGTCGTGATCCAAACCAACCGTCGTCAACAACAAAACGTTCAACGCCACTTTGTGCAGCCTTGTCTGCTAATGCTACAAGGGTGTCATAATCATGATTGAAATATACAGCCTCCCAAGTGTTTAAAATAACGGGGCGTGATTTACGTTTTAATCCGAGCGCTTCACGGCGGCGAGCATGAACCTCACGAATATGTTCGTGGAATCGTTGTGCTACCTGATTTAAGCCATAACCGTACGAACCATACACCCATGGAGTTTTGTACTCATCCTGAGAACCAGGGTGCAGCACAATCTCACCTGCATACAGTTTCTCACCGCCGCCGATAACACCTTGCGTATAAGGCAAACGCTCTACGCTAAGAACCGCATTACCACTCCAAGCTACATGAGTTGAATACACTTCGCCATGTTCAAAACCAAAACCAGATTGACCTACACTAAGCAACAATGAAGCATCAAAATCAGGGCGCCCCACAGTGGTTACTTTCTCAAACCTGCCAACTTGCAAAGCTTGACGCTGAGGCGACCTCTCACGCAAATGATGACCTGTTGTTGTAAGAATTTCTGTTGCATTTGCTGGAACTGGGAAACCTAATTCCACTGTGTGAACTCCTAGCACATGAGTGCCAAGATTACGTAAAGCTGCTCGTTGACGGATTAAACCGCTATTTTCAAGCTCAAACTCCCATACGAGCTCCACATTCTCTTCCTCATCATGTGCAATAACTCGTAAAACAGTGTTCTCGGTATCAACCTCCACGTCTTTTACGCTAAACTTGCAGAATAATTCAACTCCGTCAGCATCAACTTGTAAACGGGGTTCGCCAATCCACGACTCTGATTGGGTAGGCAATATGCTTGGCCAAGCGGTATTATCCAAAGCACCTGAAACTCGTTGTGGTTGCAGTCCGTCAACTAAATTTACGCTGGATTCACTGTGTTTAAGCGCTTTACCCCAATACACGATTCGCGGTAATTCGTTATTGATAATGCTGACAACAACTCCAACATTCGATTGAGTTTGTTCGCAATAATATGTGCGCAACTTTACATCACTTGATGACACGGTTGAATATTGAGAAATACTCATACGTACCACTCCCTTGTCATAGTACTCCCTTTGATATGGAATACATTGTAAGAAACAATTATTTTCTTGTCATAACACTGCATATTTGTGTTTTGAGAAAAAATATAAATAATAAACTCGAAAAGCTATACGATTAACACAAATCTTACAAGTACTGTTTGCAGCACTAAAAATAAGCAGCAGCACGTTTTATGACTAAGCACAGTATTACTTCTTAATTCTATTATTACTATTAAGCAGATTGTTATAGTTGAGTTGAAAATCGTGATTTTA
>JAUMUB010000030.1 GCA_030530905.1 Bifidobacteriaceae bacterium
TTAAAGATTGCATATTAGCAAGTATTTATTATGTTGTGATAAAATAAAAGCCTTCTGAGAATACTCAAAAGGCTGAAAACGTGCCCCCCCAGGGACTCGAACCCTGAACCCACGACTTAAAAGGACGCTGCTCTAACCATTGAGCCAGAGGGGCAACGTTGGTTATTTTACAACAAGCTTAGAAAAATAACAACTAGTAGGCTTGTTGCGCGTGTACAATTATTCAATCATTCCCAAAGCTTCAAGCTTCTTTGCAATTTGTGTTGCTGAAGGTTCAACGAAGATAGTATTATCAGGAAATACTACAACTGGAATATGTTGCTGGCCACTAATTTCAATAGCCTTTTCTTTAGCGCCTTCTTCTGATTCAATATCATGCCAAATATAATCAACACCGTATTTTTTAAATGCTGCTTTAGCGCGAACGCAGTCGCCACACCAGTCTGCACCGTATACGTGAATTTCATTTTCAGCTGTCATAAGAACTCCTTTACATTAAGTTCAAGTATACGCGCATTATATGGTAGTAGTTTTCACCATATATGCTAGCCTACAAATTTAGTTAAAACCAACCGTATATTTTGCGATCCAATAAATACTACGCACAATACTTCTACCTAATAATCCAGGTATTTTCATAATCCTACCAAATGCTGATTTGGAAATATCCTTATATAAGGTTGGTGATTTTTTACGAATATTCTCCCACACTTCCTGTTTTATTGCGTAGTTTTCCTTTTTATGAGAAAGAATAAGAAATGCAGAAGTTACCGAAGTTTGTAAAGCAAGATAATGAGTCATGTATTGGTATAATCCGCGACTAACAGAATCTTTTTTAGGTGTTGCATCAACCATGCACTCGTTTACAAGACGCAACTGGTTTACTTTTTTAATCATCGTCTTTGTTTCAACCGATTGACCTTCACGGCCAATAAAATAATGGTAGAACGGAATATCCATGTAGTACATGGTTTTAACCCAAGGAAGTGGTTGATACGAGTAGATGAAATCAACGTAGAATGTGTGCTCAGGGAGCTGTAATTTACTCTGACGTAAAATTTCCGTGCGGTAAATAAGCGTGTGCATAATAAGATATTGTGAGAGTTTAGGCTTGGAAATATCATCCCAAGTGAGTAAGGTGTTTTTAGGGATAAAACTGCTCATGTGCATTTCATGTTTTGTGTGACGTTCTGGAGAGTCATACATGTAATTTGTGATGAATAAGTCAATAGGATTCTGGGACGTTACTTGCTTACGCAAAAACTCAATAACTTTCTTATAAGCATCCTTATCCACCCAATCGTCAGCGTCAACAATTTTGACGTATTCGCCGGTAGCATGAGCAATACCATTATTAACAGCTCCGCCATGCCCCTTGTTTTCTTGATGCACAGCTTTAATATTTGGGTGCTCACGTTGTAGAGAATCTGCTAAGGCAGCAGTGCCATCTTTTGAGCCATCGTCAACAATAATAATTTCAATATCATCAGTTTTTTCAGTAGATAATATGGAAGTGACGCAACGAGTTAAATATTGCTCCATATTATATGCTGGGATGACAAAGCTCAGAGTTATTCCTGTATTCATTCTTTCACCTTACGCTGATACTGCATATAAATGTAGCATTAGATATTTCCATAATTAGTACAGGCAATTCTTATATGCACAATAATAGGTATATGCTGTTCTTGCTGTCCTTTTACAACCATAGACTTTTTAATATGGATATGAATACTATATATATAGGATTAGCTGTTTTAGTAGCATTAATCGCCATTGGTGTTATTGCTTATCTCATAAGTCATAAGAAGAAGGTTCAAAGTCAGAGCGAAGTAACGCAATCTGCACAAACTTCTGAGCAGTCTTCTGAGCAGTTAGATAAACAAAATTCATCGGAAACATCAGTTTCGCAAATCGATGTACCTGAATCAAGCGCTTCTAGAATGGAACGCTTAACAAGTCGCTTGTCTAAAAGCTCAAATCCATTTGGTAAAGCATTATTTAACATTCTTACAAAAGATAATCTTTCTGAAAATGATTGGGAAGAAATAGAGGATACTTTATTATTAGCGGATGTTGGAGCTCAAGCTAGTGCTGATTTAGTGGATGAGCTGCGAACAGACTCACGTATTTCGAATGCAAAAGATGTGCAAGAAGTTCGAGAAGCGTTGCGTGCAAAACTCTTATCTGTAGTAGACGAGAATACTGACCGTACATTGCAATGTTTCAAACCAGAGGCGCATAAACCAAGCGTGATTATGATGGTTGGCGTAAATGGCACGGGTAAAACAACAACAGCTGGAAAATTAGCACGCTTATTCGTTTCAGAAAATAAATCAGTGCTCTTGGGAGCGGCTGATACTTTCCGTGCTGCTGCAGCTGATCAGCTTGAAACATGGGGTCAGCGTGTTGAAGTGCCTGTTGTGCGCTCGCAAAAAGAGGGAGCAGATCCTGCCTCAGTGGCATTTGAGGCGGCAGAGCGTGCGGTGAAAGAACAAAAAGATATTCTGATTGTAGATACTGCTGGTCGTTTACAAAATAAGTCAAATCTTATGGAAGAGCTTGGTAAGATTCGCCGAGTGATTGAAAAGAATACCCCTGTTGATGAGGTGCTTTTAGTGCTGGATGCCACCACAGGTCAAAATGGTATGGTGCAGGCAAAAGTTTTTGCTGAGGCTATTGGTATTACCGGAGTTGTGTTGACTAAATTAGATGGTTCTGCTCGTGGTGGAATTGTGATTTCGGTACAACGTGAATTAGGTGTTCCAGTCAAATTGGTTGGACTTGGTGAAGGCCCAGATGATTTATCCGTATTTGATCCAGTAAGTTTTGTGGATGGTATTTTAGGATAAGTAGTTTGTGTAATTCATGAAATTTGTTGTATATCAAATTCTGAACAATAAATTATTGAAGTCAGTTTATGTATTGGTAACACAAAAATTCCGTAGAATATAAGGGAAAAGTAGTTATCTACTATATTTGACTTCTAGAAGTGGTTTTTTTGTTTAATGCGTTTGTAACATGCTTGAAAAATAATTACGGTGCTATATACAACAAACAAGTCCGTGCACATTTTTGTGCACATTCGTTTTTAGGAGAAGGCGGTTTTTATGGATTCAGGAAATACCGCGTGGCTACTTGTAGCTGCGTCATTCGTATTCTTAATGACGCCGGCAGTGGCGTTCTTCTACGGAGGAATGGTACGCTCGAAGGCAATTTTGAACATGTTAATGCTTTCAGCCGGTTCTATTGCAGTTACAAGCATTGTATGGGCTTTATGGGGTTGGTCAATTGCTTATGCTGGTCATGATATTGCAGGCATTTTTGGTGATCCTGCAGCAGGATTTTTGTTAAAGGATTCTGTGCTTGCTGATGCAAGCTCAGGAACATACACCTCTGTCGCTGCTGATGCTAACGGCATTCCAAGCACGGTAACAGTTGCGTTCCAAGCAACGTTTGCAATGATTACTGTAGCTTTGATTTCTGGTGCTATTGCAGAACGTATTAAGTACAGCACTTGGATGATTTTCGTAGCATTGTGGATTACATTTGTTTATGCTCCAATGGCACACATGGTTTGGAATGGTGGTTTGCTTTCTGGCACTGGCGCAATTTCTCAGGCAATCGGTGCTGCAGCTCACGATTTCGCAGGTGGTACGGTTGTGCATATTAATGCGGCAATTGCAGCATTAGTTGTTGTTCTTATTATTGGTAAGCGTCACGGTTTCGGCACTCAGCCATTCCGTCCACACAATGTTCCATTCGTAATGCTTGGTGCATTCCTTCTCTGGTTCGGCTGGTTCGGCTTCAACGCTGGTTCAGCTCTTAAGGCAGATGGTAACGCTGGCTATGCTTGGTTAAGCACCACACTCGCAGCAGCAGCAGCTATGCTTGCATGGGGCTTCACAGAGCGTGTTCGTACGGGACACTATACCGCAATGGGTGCAGCTTCCGGCATGGTTGCAGGCCTTGTTGCTATTACCCCAGCAGCTGATGTTGTTTCACCACTTTGGGCTATTGTATTAGGTGCAATCACCGGTGTAATATGCTGCTTAGCATGTTCCTTGAAGTTCAAGTTCGGATATGATGATTCCCTTGATGTTGTCGGTGTTCATGGCGTAGGTGGTGTACTTGGCTGCGTACTTATCGGCTTCTTTGCAAGTGGTACTGGCTTATTCAGTGGTGGTGACTATAAGCAGCTTCTCGTGCAGGTATGCATCGCATTAGTTGCAATTCTCTACTCCGCTGTAATTACCGCAATCATCGCATTCGTACTTGAAAAGACTGTTGGATGGCGTGTATCTAAGGAAGATGAGATTCACGGTGTCGATGTCTCTGATCAGGGTGAACGCGGTTATGATTTCGCAGGCGGAAATGGTTATACATTAAGAGAGGTGCAATAATGAAGCTCGTAACAGCAATTATTCAGCCATACAAGCTTGATGAAGTAAAAACAGCTTTGGCGAATGCTGGCGTACACGGTTTAACTGTTTCAGAGGCAAGCGGTTATGGTCGTCAGCGTGGTCACACAGAGATTTATCGTGGATCACGATATACAGTAGATTTAATTGATAAACTTCGTCTTGAAGTTATTAGTGAAGATGCAGCAGTTGATGAGATCGTTAAAGTGATTGTTGATTCTGCTGGCACTGGAACTGTTGGTGATGGAAAGATTTGGGTTACTCCACTTGAGTCTGTGACTCGTGTTCGTACGGGTGAGACCGGAGCTCAAGCTTTATAAATCTTTTAATCAAATAATATTAATGACATTGTGATATGTTTAAAGCCTCCCAATTGGGAGGCTTTAAACATATCATTTTATTTA
The DNA here is from genome assembly GCA_030530905.1 of Bifidobacteriaceae bacterium. Classification (GTDB taxonomy): domain Bacteria; phylum Actinomycetota; class Actinomycetes; order Actinomycetales; family Bifidobacteriaceae; genus Bifidobacterium. The sequence goes on from JAUMUB010000030.1 coordinate 4,826, forward strand.
AGAATAATACTTAATAGAAGTTTACTCTTCGGTTAAATATGCTTGGGCATCAAGTGCTGCACGGCAGCCCATTCCTGCTGCTGAGATTGCTTGACGATATACGCTATCAACAACGTCGCCTGCGGCGAAAACGCCCGGAACGCTAGTGCGTGTTGAAGCTCCATCAACTTTAATATAGCCCTGCTCATCAAGTGCTAGTGCACCATTTAAGAATGAAGTAGTAGGAGTGTGGCCAATAGCGATGAAAATACCTTCAGCATCCAATGTGCTTGTAGAATTATCGATTACATTACGAACTGTGATGTTTTGAGCGGTTGTGCCATCGCCGTTGATTGATTCGATAACACTGTTAGTAAGGAATTGAATCTTTTCGTTTTCCTTAGCACGCTCGACCATAATTTTTGAAGCGCGGAATTCATCACGACGGTGAACTAAAGTGACAGAAGATCCAAATCGGCTTAGGAAATTAGCTTCTTCAAACGCGCTGTCGCCACCACCTACAACAACTATAGGCTTATCTTTAAAGAAGAAACCATCACATGTAGCACAGTAGGAAACACCGTTGCCTGAATATTCAAGTTCTCCTGGAACATTTAATTTACGATACTGTGAACCAGTGGTAATAACAATGGTACGAGCAGTGTATGTTTCACCCATATCAACAGTTACTTTTTTGAGTTCGCCAGAAAAGTCAACGCTAACAACGTCGTCGAATTCAATTTCTGCTCCGAATTTTTCAGCCTGAGTTTGCATAGATTCCATAAGTTCTGGACCCATTATGCCGTCAGGGAAACCGGGGAAATTCTCGACTTCGGTTGTATTCATTAGCTGTCCACCTGGAGTTATTGCACCAGCAATTACCAGTGGCGCATATCCTGCGCGTGCTAAATATAGTGCAGCAGTGTAGCCAGCAGGACCAGAACCAATAACAATAACGTCTTTGATAGAACTAGAAGTCATTTTTCACCTTACGTAAATAAAATTATTCTAACGAATTGTAACACGATTTTGCGCCAGTACAGATTCAACTAGTGCGGAATATAAATCTGATAAATCATATCCTGCTGCAATAGCCGCTTGAGGGAGCAATGAAGTGTCGGTCATGCCTGGAGTCACATTTGCTTCTAAGAATTGTGGAACGCCATTACTGTCGACAATAAAATCAATACGTGAAATATCCCGTAAGCTTAAAGTTCGGTGTGCTGATAAAGCAGCTTGTTTAAGACTTTCTAATGTGTTAGGAGATACTCGTGCAGGCACATAAAAATCAGTAGGGCCCGGAGTGTATCGTGCATCATAATCGTAAGTTCCGTTCGGGGTTACGATTTCTAATGGAGGTAGTACCACAGGGTTGCCGTCAATTTCCAAAATAGATACGGAAACTTCGGTGCCCTCAATAGCTTGTTCTATAAGAGCTACATCGCCGTAAGCAAAACAACCAACCATCGCTTGTGGAAGCTGATCTGCAGTATGTACAAAAGTGCATCCGAGTGCAGATCCTCCCATAGTAGGCTTTACGAATAATGGTAGTCCAAGAGAGGAAATAAGTAAGTCAATAATCTTATGCACGCCTAATTCTCTGAACATGGATTCTGGCAGAGTAACCGAGCGTGGAGTGCTAACATTACCGAGTTTGCGAACAACATTTTTTGCTACAGGCTTTCCCCATGCAGTACGACTTGCTTTAGCTCGTGAACCAATATATGGTAAATCAACCATTTCTAAAATATCGCGTATAGAGCCGTCTTCTCCACTTGCGCCATGAAGCAGTGGCCATACAATATCTGGACGTGTTTTTTCACTTTGCAAATAGCCCAGTAATTCACTATCCATGTCGTGATATGCGACATTCCAACCAGCCTCTTCTAGGAAACCGCCCACTCGCTTTCCTGAGCTTAAAGAAATATCGCGTTCATGGCTTAAGCCTCCACAAATTATAAGCACTTTAGTGTTTTTACGGTCAAAACTATTTCGCGCTACATTTTTCTCTGCTGTTGGCTCGACTGTGTTATGCATCTGTGCCATATCGTCCTCTTTCAATAATGCTACTTAGCTGATGGATCAGGGGTGTCGAGAATTTGCTGTTCTGTACGCAAGGAATTCTGCGGTGTTTGAACTGTGGAAGTGCCGAACAGTTCAACAGTCTTACGTTCTGCATCGACCACACTTGCAAGTCGTCTAATACCTTCTTTAATGCGTTCTGGAGTAGGGTAGCAGAATGAGAGACGCATGTGATCGCTTCCTTCTCCATTCATGTAGAAGCCAGTACCCGCAACATATGCAACTTTTGCAGTAATAGCGCGAGGTAACATTGCGCGCGAATTTAAGCCGTCTGGAATACGTAGCCAAATATAGAAACCACCTTTTGGCTTATTCCAAGTACAATACGGCATAAGTTCACGTAGTGAAGAATCCATTGCTTCGCAACGTTCCTTATACATGCCACGATATTGATTAATTTGTTTCTTCCAATCGAAGTTATCTAAATACGTGGTAATGGTGAATTGACTCATATTTGAAGGACATAAGATTGAGGCCTCGTTTGCTAAGACTAGCTTATGTCTAATTCCTGGAGGAGCAACCATCCATGCTACACGCATACCAGGCGCAATAATTTTTGAGAAGCTGGATAAGTAGACGATATTAGGATCCATTGAACGTAATGCTGGGTATGTTTGACCGTCAAATCCGAGTAAGCCGTATGGATTATCTTCGACAATAAGCACATGATATTTTTGTGCTATTTCGATAATTCTTGGACGACGCTCAATACTAAGTGTTACACCTGCAGGATTGTGGAAATTAGGTACAGTGTATAAGAATTTAACTTTTTTACCAAGTTTACGCTGTTCGATAATAGCTTGTTCAAAAGATTCTGGAATCAAACCATTTTCATCAAGTTGAACGTTTACAACATCGACTTGGAATGATTGAAAAACGCCTAAAGCGCCCACATAATTTGGTGCTTCTGCAAGAATAACATCACCTGGATTACACATAATACGTGTGATTAAGTCAAGCGCATTTTGAGAACCGTTGGTGATAACAACATCATCAGGTTGAACATCGTGAATATGTTCTAATTTCATGATCTCCAGTACGCTCTCACGTAAGTGAGGATCACCTTGAGCGCTGCCATATTGCCAAGCAATATCACCTTTATCGACTATCATTTTCGCAATATGCTCAGATAGCTCTTTAAAAGGCATGTATTCAAGATATGGCATACCACCTGCAAGTGAAACAACTTCAGGGCGTGAGGCGACGGCAAATAAGGCTCGAATTTCTGAGGCTCGCATTACCTCAGCACGATCAGCATAGGAATCATACCAAGGATCATTTTTAATAACCTTTGAGGTTAATTTCTCAGAGTCAGACATCGCCTGTCCTTTCCGTAGCCATATTGAATAGCAATAATTTTAAGTTTGTTATTTGTAGCTTACAATACTATTTCTTTAACACCATATACTTTAGCTGCATGTTGCCTATATGTACACATTTCGGCATTTTTGCATGAATGCGCTGTCTAAAATACAGCTGTGTTCATCTATTTGCGAATTGTATAGTCAATATAAGTCATATAGCTAAGAGCTAGTAAATCTTCACCGAATCGATATATAACTGATTATTAGGTAGGCTATCAATTGGAACCCATAGCAAGAAATCCTGTGCTTTTGTAGGAGTGAATTCAACAGTTGTTGTTTTGCTTTGGTCAAAAGTGAACTCTGCTACCTGAGTACCTTGAGTAGGATCAGATGTAGTGTTCACTCGCAAATAGCCTTTACCACCTGAAGAACGAATAGTTATTACAAACTTTGATGCACGCTGAGGTCGATCAAGATGCATTGCATAACCATAACCAGATTGTCCATTAGGGTTAGATAAGAACTTCTGTGTTGTAATCTTATAAGCTGTCGTATTCTCTGGTATAGCAGGTGTAGGAACAGCATTTACATACTTATCAGTTCTAACAATTTTCTGTTTTGCGCTGTCACTTTTCTCAGTATTTTCACCACTCTGAGCACTCTCTGACAAGTTATTATTCTTATTGGCAGCATCGTCTTTTATGGCTTTTTCAGCTAACGCAGTAAAGGAGCGATCGCCAAAACGAACTTTATCGTTTGTCATTGATGGCCACATTCCTGAAGGATTGCTCTTATCAGGAACGAAATCATTATGAATAAAAGTATGTGCTGCTCCGAAGAAAATGCTTAAAACAATAACGGCGATAATACTAATAATAATTAAACGGCGTCGGAAAATGCTATGATTCCACCAAGGAGCTTTTTGTAAGAACTTGCTCTGGAATTTATTAAAAGTATTATCAAATTTTTCAAATTCTTCTTCATTGCGCCTGATAATAGCATCAGTAATATCAGGCACAGGAGCAGAAGAATTTAGCATAAAGTCGGATAGATCAGCCTTTGCATATTTGAGCGCACGTTTTGCCTCTTCAGCCTGTTGACGTTTCTCAATCCACAAACGCGCATTCTTATTAGCAGTACCAACAGCATTTTTTGTGTTCGTGCCAACGAGACCAAGGGAGAAGCGTATGAAGAATACGGCATTATTCAGCTTCGTGGCAATACGTTCGCCCACGCTTGCATCTGAGGTGCTTGGAATAATATGTGCGTGATCAGTGATCAAATTATCTGGATAAGGAATAATATCTTCAGCGTCAGCCGCTTTAATTCTAATGCCTGTAATTGAAGGACGACTTGGTTCTTGGAGAAGTGTCATTACATTAATGTCGTCACTATCATAATTGGCAAGTGGTTGCCAATTGTCTAAAAGCACACTGAATTCTTTAAGCGTGATTATTGGTACAAGTTGCTTGCCATTTTTCTCTAAACGAAGCCCACGTTCGCATAATACACGCAATTCGTATGGCATATCCTTAGGGAGTTTTTCTAAGGAAAACTTAGTATGTGAGGTGACTGGTTCGCGTGTAACCATTGCGTAAATAAGCGCAGCAAGCTGATAGTTTAATAACTGTTCGCCCTTGGCCTTGTCGTATGTGATAGTATCAGCAAAAACAGGAGCTAAGAATAAATCAGATATTTCTACGCCCTTATTATTGGTCAGACGAATAGTATTGGTATCAATAATTGGGCAGTAAATATTCTTATCAACAAAATATTGAAGAGCACCTAAAGTTTCTCCAACTATTGAACGTATAGCATTGTAGCTGAGACTATTTTCTTCAAAATCTAAATAATCTTTAAGAGTGATTCCCTCGTTCAAAGGGGTGACAACAATAGTCACGTCCTCAATTTGGGTAAACTGCAAGATTACAGGGCAATGATCAAGCTCACTTAACGCCAATAACGCTGTAATATCGTTAATAGAAATAATATGTTTCTTATCGTTAATAATATAGATTTGGCATAGCTTAGATAAAGTATTATCTTTTGCAGACCATACTTGAAGACCAGGTTCTTGATTAAGCGGAGATATAAGAGAATACCGTGATAGGATGATATCATTTCTCTCTAAAATCATAATATCCTGCAAATCTGATGAATCTAATAATCCCAATAATTGTGACGATGATTTTATTGTATTATTTACTATAGTCG
>JAUMUB010000031.1 GCA_030530905.1 Bifidobacteriaceae bacterium
CGTTGATGAAGAAAATATGGGAGAAAGACGAGATTTAGTCGGCATGTGTTTGTATACTTTTCTAGGTCCGGTTCACGCTTTGCCACAGGGGCATTGCGACCCGGGTTTCCCGAATTCCATAGGAGACATATTATGAAGCAGGGTATTCATCCCGATTATCACGCAGTGCAGATTACCTGCTCTTGCGGAAATACTTTCGTAACTCGTTCAACCGTACAGGGCGATCACATGGTCGCTGATGTATGCTCAAACTGCCACCCATTCTATACCGGTAAGCAGAAGATTCTTGACACCGGTGGTCGTGTTGCACGCTTCGAGAAGCGTTACGGAAAGAAGAGCAACTAGCTTTTATATGCCAGCCCTAGCGTACTATATGTATGCAGGGCTGGTTTTTTATGCGATAAAACTCGCATAGTAAAACGGGAATGCTACAAGTAGTAGTAGAACAAAATAATCATTGTTATTATAAGAAGTGTAAATTTTAATTACATTGTGAAGACAAATGTGTGTAATAACATAAAATATAATACTTATTTAATTACCAAGTAGAAATATTAGAATTTAGGATTGTAAATGGCAGACGAACAATTTAGCGCCGCAGAAAAAGCTTTGGAAGAATACCGCGACATTGAAATGAAAATGAGTTCACCAGAAGTAACTTCAAGTCCCGATAAGATCCGTAAGCTCGGTCGCCGTCATGCAGAATTAGGTGTAATTGTTTCAGCGTATTTGCAATATAAACAAATCAAAGAAGATCTTGAAGCAGCAAAAGAAATGGCAGCTGAAGATGAAGAGTTTGCTCAAGAAGCAGATCGCTTAGAAGAAGAACTGCCAGCTGTTGAAGAAAAATTACGTGTAGCGTTAATCCCACGTGATCCTGATGATGCGCGTGATACCATTATGGAAATTAAAGCAGGTGCAGGTGGAGAAGAAGCAGCGTTATTCGCAGGTGATTTATTGCGCATGTACTTGCGCTATGCAGAAAAGCGTGGATGGACTACCACAATTCAGAGTGAAAACAGCACTGAATTAGGTGGTATTAAGGACGTTCAGATCGCAATCCGTGCAAAAGGTAATCCAACGCCAGAAGAGGGCGTTTGGGCAAGCTTAAAATACGAGGGTGGTGTGCATCGCGTGCAACGTATCCCAGTAACTGAGTCCCAGGGGCGAATTCAGACTTCAGCAGCTGGTGTCATCGTATTCCCTGAGGCAGATGATGATAATGATGAAATTGAAGTAGATCCTAAAGATTTGAAAATTGACATCTTCATGAGCTCAGGTCCTGGTGGTCAGTCAGTAAACACTACGTATTCGGCTGTTCGTATGACGCATATTCCAACAGGAATTGTGGTAAGTATGCAGGATGAGAAATCGCAGATTCAAAATCGCGCGGCCGCGTTAAAAGTCTTAAAATCTAGGTTGCTTGCGATGAAGCATGAGCAGGAAGCTGCTGAAGCTGCAGATATGCGCCATTCACAAGTTCGTTCAATGGATCGTTCAGAACGCATCCGAACCTACAACTTCCCTGAGAATCGAATTGTTGATCATCGCACCAACTATAAGGCTTATAATCTTGATCAGGTGCTTGATGGGGATTTGCAAGCTGTTATTGATTCGGATATTCAGGCAGACGAGGCAGAGCGTATGTCTCGCGCTGAACACTAAATAGTAAGCTACATGATTTTAGTAGAACAAGTTTTACACGAAGCGGCAATCAAGCTTAAACAGGCTGGTGTTCGCACGCCTGAGCATGATGCCACTTTGTTATTAGCTCATACAGTACAAGGCGAATTAAGCGATATTCGTAAAGCTCAAATAATGCAAGAGTCTTTGTTGAAATTGTATAGCCGAACTCATGAGGGATTAGAACTAGAGCAAAATACTCAGGATTTTGAAAACTCTGTTTATGAGCAGTATAAACAGTATATTGCTTTGCGTTCAACGCGCAAACCATTACAACATATTACTGGTTCGGTTACGTTCAGAAATATTAGCTTGCAGGTTGGCTCGGGAGTTTTTATCCCACGTCAAGAAACTGAAGAAGTCGCTCAAACAGGAATTGATTTTATTCGTGAACACAATATTGTTAACCCGCTCATCGTGGACTTATGCGCTGGAAGTGGGGCTATAGGATTATCAATGCTAACAGAAATTCCGTATAGCACTGTGTGGGCGGTTGAATATAGTGATAAAGCAATTGAGTATACAGTTCGAAATCGTGATTTAATATATGCGGCTTTTCCAAGTTGCAAGAATGCATATCATCTTATTCAGGCAGATGCCACTGAACCAACAATTTTGCCACAATTACATAATAAAGTCGATTTGGTGATGTGTAATCCGCCATATATACCACAATCGCAAATCCCAGAGCAGATAGAAGTAAGCGTGTTTGATCCGCCAATAGCATTATACGGTGGTAGTGATGATGGATTATTAATTCCACGGCAGATAATCAAAGTGGCTGCTAAGCTACTACGCCCTGGTGGCATGTTGGTTATGGAGCATGATATTTCACAATCAGATAATTTGGTCGAGTATGCTCAGCAGTGTGAATTTTCGCAAGTAAGAGCGCATGTGGATTTAACACAGCGTCCTCGTTATATAAGTGCGATAAAATAGTAAAATAATATTCTAAAATACGTAGAATTGTATTTTTAAAACATACGAAACAGTTTTTTTAATATCGCAATTGTTACAATCAAATAACATCTATTTTTCCTGAATTATCAGTGATGAAGCTTAAAAGAAGCTTATTTTTAACTTAAAAAATCATCTCACATTGAGAACAGTTTACACGAATGACATATAAGTGTGCCTATAACTGTTAGCAACAAAATGCAAAACAGCAGCACAAAATGCATACGCTGTATTCATTCTTCAACGTACTCGTGTAAAACGTTCACGTTGTAAAACCCTAGTAGATGGAAAGAGAATATAATGACTGCAAAATTTGCTGTAAAGTTAGGTACTCTTGGCACCGCTTTTGCCATGCTCGTAGGCATGGGCGCATGTTCCGGTGGTAGTATGAGCGACTCTTCAAACTCCTCATCTGATACATACGTAATTGGTTCAATTACCACAATCTCCGGTGCTGCAGCAGCTTATGGTGAGGCAGAACTTAAAGGTTTTAACTTAGCAATTTCTGAGATTAATAAAGCTGGTGGCGTTAATGGTAAGAAGCTTAGCCTCCAGAATCTCGATGATAAGGGTGATGCTACAGAAGCATCTAATGCTTTCAATCGTCTTTCTGATAATTCTTCAGTAATCGCTGTAGCAGGTCCAACTATTTCTTCAACAACTGCTGCAATTACTCCATTGGCAGATTCTGCAAAACTTGCAACAATAGCTCCTGCTGCAACTTCTGATTCTATCGAAACAGGTAATTATGTATTCCGTGCTTGCTTCAAAGATTCTTATCAAGGTGAAGTAGCTGCTAAGTTTGCGGCTGAAAATCTTAAGGTAAAGAAAGTTGCTGTATTGTATGGTACTGGTGATGCTTACTCATCTGGTACGGCACAGGCATTTATCAAAACCGCTAAGGCTGAGGGACTTGATGTTGTAGCAACTGAGAATTCTTCAAGTGCTGATGCAACAGAGTATTCTTCACAGCTTCAGAAGATTCAGGCTTCCGGTGCAGAATTCTTATACGCACCTTATTATTATTCAACTGCTGGCCCATACATCATTCCACAGGCTCGTAGCCTTGGTTTCACTGGTGTAATCATGGGACCTGACGGTTATGATGGTTTACAGACAAGCGAAAATCCAAGCGCTTTCAACGACGTATACTACACAACCCACTATTCCCCAGATGATACCAGCAACTCTAAGGTAGCTGCATTCATTGAATCATACAAGAAGGCAAACAATAATAACGATCCAAACACCTTCGCAGCATTAGGCTATGACACTATTTACATGATTAAAGATGCTCTTGAGAAGGCTGGTAAGGATGCATCTCGTGAAAGTGTTCGCGATGAGATTGCTAAACTTAATTTCTCTGGCGTAACTGGTTCATTTACGCTTGACAAGACTGGTTCACCTAAGAAGTCTGTAATCGTCTTAAAGGAAGAAGACGGTACTCCAAAGTACTTAACCACTGTGAAGGCCTAAGTTAATTAACTAATACGTCGGAAATGAGTTTACGCTCTTTCCGGCGTATTTATTATGATGATATATGTTTATATAACTTTTATATACGAGTGTAGAGAAGGGGGGAGTGTTGAATAATCAATTAATATTATTTTTGAGTCAGATTTTTAACGGCTTAAAAATTGGTAGCGTGTATTCCTTAGTTGCACTTGGATACACCATGGTTTATGGCATTATACGATTAATTAACTTCGCTCATGGCGATTTTATTATGGTAGGGTCATACGTATTAATGCTTATTACTCCTATGCTTATTGCTTCTGGCGTTCCTGCTTGGGTTGCAGTGATTCCAGCAATTATTGTGTGTGTTATTGTTGGCGTGGTTGTAGAAAAAGCAGCTTATAAGCCTGTTCGCAAGAAGGGCAACAGCATGACTGCTTTGATTACCGCTATTGCAATGAGCCTTTTACTAGAAAATGGTGCACAAGCTGTTTTTGGTGCAGACTATAAAACAATTCCTAATATTTTGAACTTGCCAGCTATAAAGTTTGGGGCTTTGAGAATTACTGGCGATACTTTGTTAAGCATCGTTCTTGGCATTATTATTATGATTGGCTTGCAGCTATTCATTAAATATACCCGTAATGGCAAGGCAATGCGTGCGGTGGCTGAAGATAAGGAAGCTGCAACATTAATGGGTATTAATGTTGATTCCACAATTACTCTCACCTTTGCTATTGGTGCAGCTCTTGCAGGTGTGGCTTCATTAATGTATTGTGCGGCTTATCCTCAGGTTTCGCCGATGATGGGTGCAATGCTTGGTTTGAAAGCATTCGTCGCGGCAGTTCTTGGCGGTATCGGCTCTATTCCTGGCGCAATGATTGGTGGTATTGCTATCGGCATCATTGAAAGTTTGACCACTGCATATATTGGCACTATTACCGGTGGAATTATTACTTCTGCATTTAGTGACGCAATTGTGTTTGGAATTTTGATTATCGTATTGCTTGTAAAACCAACTGGTCTTATGGGTAAGAATTTAGGAGAGAAGGTGTGATATGAAGAAAAGCATACTTTCTACAAAACAGTCATACATTATATGCGGTTTGGGTATTCTTGCCTTATTCGGTGCATTCGTTGGTATTTGCGAATCCGGTATTATTAACTCGTATGATAAAAGTATATTAATGGTTGCATGTATTGCAATTATTATGACTACTTCTCTGAATCTCACAATCGGTGTTTTAGGTCAGCTAACATTAGGTTGCTGTGGCTTCCAAGCTATTGGCGCTTATACTGCAGCATTATTAAGCAAATCTATTATGGCAGCTCATATTTCTATGGATCCAGTTGCACAATTTTTGCTTTGTATGCTCGCTGGTGGTGTAGTAGCTTGCATTTTCGGCGTTCTTGTGGGTATTCCTGCACTTCGTTTACGCGGTGATTACTTAGCTATTATCACTTTGGGCTTTGGTGAAATTATTCGTGTTATTATCCAGAATCTTCCATTTGCTGGTGGCATGGGCTTAAGCCAAGGTCAAGCTGGTCAGGCGTTAATTGGTATTAGTCGATTAGCGAACTTGTATGTTGTTTTCTGGGTTACTGTTATCAGCGTCATGTTCTTATTCATGTTCGGTCGTTCGAAGTATGGCCGTGCAGTTAAGTCAATTCGTGATGATGAGATCGCGGCAAGTGCTTCCGGGCTTAACACCACTTATTTGAAAGTGCTTGTATTTGCTATTTCAGCATTCTTCGCAGGTATTGCAGGTGGTATTTTCGCACAGTACATTGGTTCATTAACTCCTGCAATGTCAGGTTGGTTGTACTCAATCAACTATGTGATCATGGTTGTATTCGGCGGTATGGGTTCGATTACTGGCTCTATTGTCTCAGCAATTGGCTTAACCATTCTTCCAGAGCTTTTGCGTGCGTTCTCCGATTATCGTATGCTCGTGTACTCAGTGGCTTTGGTTCTGGTAATGATTTTCCGTCCACAAGGTATTTTTGGTTCTTGGGAGTTCTCATTATCTCGCCTTATTAATCGTATTTTCTATCCAAAGAAGAAAACGAAGTCTAAGGATATGCAAGCAAAGAAGAACGCCAAGCTAGAAACAGTAGAGGATACTAAGGAGGATGCTCATGAGTGATGAAATTTTACGCGCAGAAAATTTGGGCATTCGCTTTGGTGGTTTGCAAGCTGTTGCAGATTTTAATCTAAGCATTAATAAGGGAGAATTAGTAGGTTTAATTGGCCCTAACGGTGCTGGTAAAACTACTGTTTTCAATTTGCTCACTGGTGTTTATAAACCAACTGAGGGTGAATTCTGGTTAGATGGCGAAGCAATGTCTGGTAAGAAAACATATCAGGTTGTTCGCGCAGGTATCGCTCGTACATTCCAGAATATTCGCTTATTCAAGCAGATGACAGTTGAAGAGAATGTGCTTGTTGCGTTTAATAACTCATACAAGTATGCTCTTGGCGGTGCAATTTTCAGAACTCCAAGATTTTGGAAAGATGAAAAAACTATGCATGAGCGTGCTATTGAATTATTGCGCATTTTCAACCTTGAGGATTTAGCAAATACTCAGGCTGCTAATCTTCCTTATGGTCAGCAGCGTAAGCTTGAAATTGCTCGTGCTTTAGCAACGGGTATGAAGCTGTTATTGCTTGATGAGCCTGCAGCTGGTATGAATCCAACGGAAACTGAGGATTTGTTGCACTGCATTAATGTGATTCGCGAACGTTTTGGTATTGCGATTTTGCTTATTGAGCATGATATGAGCCTGGTTATGAGCATTTGTGAACGCATTAATGTTCTTGACTATGGTCGCATTATTGCAAGTGGTACTCCTGAGGAGATTGCAAATAATCCTAAGGTTATTGCAGCGTATTTGGGTAGTGATGATGATGAGGGAGGCGAAGAATAGTGCTTGAAGTCAAAGATTTACGTGTTTCTTATGGTGCTATTGAAGCTGTTAAGGGCATTTCTTTAACAGTTAATGATGGTGAAATCGTTTCTCTTATCGGCGCAAATGGTGCTGGTAAAACCACAACTCTTCATACTATTACTGGCTTGGTTGCGCCAGCATCGGGTAGTATTACTTATGATGGTGAAGATTTAATCAGCGTTCCTAGCAATAAGATTATTACGCTTGGTATGGCTCATATTCCAGAGGGTCGTCATGTTTTTACTCAGATGACAGTTCAAGAGAACTTGGATTTGGGCGCGTTTAGTTTGAAGGATCAATCTTCAGTTGCGGACGATATGAAAAAAGTGTATCGAATGTTTCCGCGTTTGGAAGAGCGTCGTAATCAGCTTGCTGGTACGCTTTCTGGCGGTGAGCAGCAGATGCTTGCTATGGGTCGTGCATTGATGAGCCATCCAAAAATGATTTTAATGGATGAGCCTTCAATGGGTCTTTCTCCATTATTGGTGAAGGAAATTTTCAAGATCATTCGTGACTTGCATGATGAAGGTATTACGATTTTGCTGGTGGAGCAGAACGCAAAAATGGCATTATCTATCGCTGATCGTGCATACGTGCTTGAAACAGGCCGAATTAGTATGGAAGGTAAAGCTACAGATTTGCTTCATGACGAAAAAGTTCGTAAAGCATATCTTGGTGCATAATTACGCTACGGCATGTTAGTTAATTCTTATCCTCGGTTGTGTTAGACGCAATCGGGGATAAGTTTTTATATCGTATGTGAGTGCGCTTGCGTGTATTAATTGATAAAACCATTTTCGTTATTAAACATCAAGCTTGATAAGTTACAATGTTGCTGCTAGGCGTACAATTATTATACGGATGATTGTTTGGGAGGAACTTTGAAAAACGTATATGCTATTAATGAGGATAGTTTGCGTAAAGCACAGGAAATCATCGCGTCTGGTGGTGTTATAGTTCTTCCAACAGATACCGTGTACGGTATTGCTTGTGATCCGAAAAATAGTGAGGCTATTCAGCGCATTTATGAAATTAAAGGTCGTCCACAGTATAAAGCATTGCAAGTGTTGTTGGCAGATGTTGAGGATCTCGAAAACTTAGGTTTGGAGCTTCCCTCTCCGTTAAATCGTTTAGCCGCAAAGTTTTTACCAGGTGCTTTTTCGCCTATTGCTCAAGCGAATGAGATTTGCACGTTGAAAACGTTGAGTCGTAATGATGCTGGTGTGCTAACTCAGGGTGTTCGTGTTCCAAACTCTGCAGCATGTTTGCGAATTTTACGTGCAACAGGTGCTTTAGCCGCGTCTAGTGCGAATAAGTCGGGGCAGGAGAGTGCGCAAAGTGTTGAGGAAGCGTATGACGCTTTTGGTGGTAGCGTAGACTTGTATTTAAACGGTGGTGCAACAAAAGGGCATACTGCTAGTACAGTAGTAATTGCTGATATTCATGGACGGGATGGAATTCGTATTATCCGTGAGGGTGTTATTCCGCAGTCACAGATTGTGCGTGCAATTCATGAAAATGCTGGAGGATTAGGCTCTTGAGAGTTTACGTATTTATTGCGTTAATCGCCACATTAGCAACGTGGCTTTTCACGCCTTTAGTTCGTCATTTAGCAATCCAGATAGGCGCAGTTGGTGCGGTTCGTTCGCGTGATGTTCACACAATTCCAACGCCTCGCATGGGTGGCTTAGGAATGTTATGTGGTTTTTTGGTCTCATTTTTGTATGCGAGTTCATTACCGTTCGCAAATCTTTTATTTGCTGACTCTCATCAGGCTTGGGTTGTTTCAGGTGGCGCAATACTCATTTGCCTATTAGGTATGGCAGATGATTTATGGGACTTGGACTGGATGCTAAAAATGGCAGGTCAGCTGTTTATCTCGGTTCTGGTGGCATGGGGTGGATTGCAGATTATTTCCTTGCCTTTGGGGTCTTTGGTGACCGCTTCGCCAAGTCTGTCAATTGCGATTACTGCATTTTTGATTGTTGTTTCAATTAATGCTGTGAATTTTGTCGATGGCTTAGATGGCCTTGCTGCTGGCATTGTTGCAATTGGTGGTATTGCTTTCGCTTTATATTCGTACATTCTTTCACGTTCGATGCCAAGTTTTGCCTCAGTAGCAGTGTTAATTAATGTTGCTATGGTTGGTGTTTGCGCTGGATTCTTGCTGCATAATTGGCATCCTGCAAAACTGTTTATGGGCGATTCAGGTTCAATGCTGTTGGGCTATTTAATCACTTGCGCTTCGATTATTATGACGGGGCATATGGATCCTGCAACGGTGAAGACGAGTATTTATTTACCTGTTTTCTTGCCAATTTTACTTCCGGTGCTTGTACTATTTTTGCCTGTGTTGGATATGGTGTTAGCAATTGTAAGACGCCTGAGTAAGGGGCAATCCCCAATGCATCCTGATCGTATGCACTTACATCATCGAATGCTTCGAATTGGTCATTCTGTTCAGGGTGCTGTTTTTATTTTGTGGAGTTGGGCTGCACTTATCGCATTTGTGTCAATAATGGTACTGTTTTTTAAATCTTATGAAGTGGTAATTATTCTTTTTGTTGCATCTGTTGTACTTACTGTAATTACTATGTATCCGTATTTGAAACGTTTGATTCCTCAATTGCGTGCAGAGTCTCAACGTAATGTGATTGCGCAACATTCAACTGATAATCGCAATGAGTAAATATAAGATTGATATATAATAACTTGTTTTTTTATAAGTCGGAATTGTCTTATGCTAGACGACATAGGGGTTTTATAAAACGTCTTGATATCACTGTATATTAGCGACATGTCTTCTAATTCCATTATTAATGATCAAGGTGAAGTTGTACCACCAGTATTCGCAAAATTAGGTTTAGCGTATGATGATGTACTTCTTTTGCCAAATGAAACCGATGTTATTCCTTCTGAGGTTGATACCACAACTCGTTTAACTCGTAACATTACTATGAAAGTTCCTGTACTTTCAGCAGCAATGGATACAGTTACTGAATCTGATATGGCTATTGCGATGGCTCGTAATGGTGGTATTGGTGTATTGCACCGCAACCTTTCTATTGATGATCAGGCTGCACAGGTTGATATTGTTAAGCGCAGTGAATCTGGTATGATTACTGATCCTCTTACTGTCAGCCCTGATGCAACTTTGGCTGATTTGGATAAGCTTTGCGGTAAATTCCATATTTCAGGTTTGCCTGTAGTTGACGCTGATAATCGTCTTGTGGGTGTTATCACTAATCGCGATATGCGTTTTATTGCTTCTGAAGATTATGACCGTCTTCAGGTAAAAGATGTGATGACCCGTGAGAATCTGATTACT
>JAUMUB010000032.1 GCA_030530905.1 Bifidobacteriaceae bacterium
TTGGGTGAGTGCTAGCAAGTTTCTTTATTTGTTCTAAATGTTCCTCTTTAATTGAATGCTCATCTGTGGCAAGCACAATAAGCGCATGAGGGTTTTTAATGCTGCGAGCATACGATAGTAATGCTTCAATATTATGCTCATACTGCCAATTAGTGTCGAGATGATTGTCAAAAACGTGTTCGAATTGGGCAAAGCTTCCATGGAATGGTACTCGAGTAATCGAGTGAGCATTGCCAAAAACCATGGAGATATCGTCGCCAGAACGAATAGTAAGTAGAGCAAACATGCATAACGCGTTTGCTGCAATTTCGAATGCCAATTCTTGCTGTTGGCAAATGCCGCGCATATGCTGACCTGTGTCGAAGAGTAGCCATGTTTGTGATTGAGAGGGGCGTTCTCGCTCAATAACCATAGGTCTACCGCTTCTTGCGCTAGCTTTCCAATCAATTAACCTTGCTTCATCACTTGTTTCGTATGCGCGAATATTGGCAATATCCTCATTGCCTGATTTCTTATGAGAAGTGTGAACACCTTCTAAGCCTGCTAACGTGCGTTGTGCGGTTGGGAGGCTTAGTGAGCTGTATAAATTCTCAATCTTCTTACGAACTTGTGCGGCAAGAGCAGATTGTTTGATCATGGAACGGGAACCACCTGAACAATCTGGTCGATAATCTGGTCAGTGGTTACACCATCTGCCAAAGCTTCAAAAGTTAGCATAATGCGATGGCGTAGAATTTCGTGTGCAAAAGCCTTGACATCTTCTGGGATTACATAATCGCGCTTTGCCATAAGAGCAGCCGCCTGAGCAATACGAATAAGAGTGATAGAAGCACGAGGGCTTGCGCCAAGTCGAACAAGATTAGAAAGATTAGCGATAGGATGAGTTCCTGCTCCACGAGTAGTCGCAGTAATATCAACCGCATACTTCATAATTGCGTCAGAAACGTGAACGCGTCGTGCCGCAGTGCGTAAGAATTCTATATCGTTAATGCTTAATGCTTCGTCCTGAATCATATCAGGATTAAAAGTGTCATTCCTGCGCTGAGTAAGCATGGAAAGCATTTGCTCTTCTTCCTGAGCAGTAGGATAAGTCATAATTGTTTTAATCATGAATCGATCCATTTGTGCTTCAGGTAAGTTAAAAGTACCTTCTTCTTCGATTGGGTTCTGTGTTGCAATAACCATAAAAGGTCGAGGGAGAATAATTTTATCACCGCCAATTGTGGTTGCACCCTCGGCCATTGCTTCAAGCATTGCAGACTGTGTTTTAGCGTTGGAACGGTTAATCTCGTCGAGAAGTACGAAATTAGCGTGAATTGGGCCAATCTGTGTGGTGAATTGCTGAGTGCTGAAATTAAATACTTGTGTGCCAACTAAATCTGATGGCATTAAATCTGGGGTACATTGCACTCGTTTAAAACTACCCGAAACAGAAGAAGCTAGAATTTGTGCTGCGGTTGTTTTTGCTAAACCTGGTACAGATTCAATAAGAATATGTCCCGATGCGATAAGCGTAACTATTAAGGATTCACGAAGATTCTCTTGGCCGACTAATGCCTGAGCAAATCGAGCTCGTAATCGTTGTGCTAACTCGCCAGCATGGTTGATATCTTCTGCAGACAAACCAGTACCTGCTGTTGGTGCTGATTGAGCAGGAATTGTTGGTTGTGGTGGGAATAATGCCATATTATTACCTTAAATCTATAGTTATTTTCGTTTTGACAGTATTGTAGTGTCAAGTATCTATTACATTACCTTACGATATAAGTCTGATTTTTTGCTTAAAATTTTAGTAGCATACAGTTATCAAAGTATTTTTACATGACTTATATATATTAAATAATATTACAGTGAATTTCTTATTATAAAAGACAAGATGATGGTAATTGCCAGTTAATCGGTGTAGCGTTCATAGTTGCTAAGGCTTTGTTTGCGTTTGAAAAAGGTTGTGAGTTAAAAAATCCTCGAGAGGCAGATAATGGGCTAGGATGTGCTGATTTGATAATATATGCGTTTGATAAATACGGCTCTAATTCCTGCGCTTTATTTCCCCAAAGTATTGCCACTAAAGGTAATGCGCTATGTTGTGTATTTTGCCTGTTGTTTAAAACTTCAATAGCGAACTGTGTGATATGCTCCCATCCTTTATTTGCGTGGCTATTTGCATTGTGTGCGCGCACTGTTAGTACGCGGTTAAGTAAACAAACGCCTTGATTACACCAGGGGGTTAAATCACCAGAATCAGCGGGTAGGGTGTGCAAATCAGCTTCAAGCTCTTTAAAAATATTGCGCAGACTTTTTGGAATTCGCGAATTACTACTCACGCTAAAGCTTAAACCAATTGCATCATGTGGCGTAGGGTAAGGGTCCTGGCCAACAATAAGCACTTTCACATCATTTAGTGGGTATGTGAATGCTCGTAGAATATTTTTAAATTCAGGAAGTATTTCGTATCCTTGTGAAATTTCGTCAAGCACAAATTGTTCCATTTTTTCAATTTCTGGAATAATTGGTTTTAGAGCTTCAAACCATTGTGGGTGAATACGTTCAGACAGTGGGGTTTCGATTATTTTTTTTACAGAAGCCAAGTATTGTTGAGTGAATTTTGTGGTGTCAGACGTGTTGTTTTGAGTGCAAGATGTGTTGTTGTTCATTGGCAACTGCTATTCTTTCATTGTTATACAAAGTATGATTCGTATTATAGTAAACCTGTATGTCATGCTATACTCATGAGAGAATAGTACGGAAGGAATTTTATGGCTCGCTTTAATAAGAGTGCGTATGAGTCCTATAAGAAGGATGTTTTTGATGAGCCGCCTGTAGGTCCAATTGGCGTACATCGCGGCAAAAAATCTTTACTTTCGCGCATTATGCCATATATTGTTGTTATTCTTGTGGCTGTTATTACAGGTTTAGGTTCATGGTTGTATTTCTCTGGTGAGTATGCAAATATTCATTGGCCATGGCAGGGGTCGACTACTTCTGAAGTGTCGTCTTCAAACGATACTGGAAGGGGAACTGCATTACATTCAACGAGTGAGAATGGGGGTGAAGGCAGCTCTTCAAGTGGCGCAGAAACAGGTAGTAATTCTGGTTCTGCGAGTAATAGTGGTTCAGGTTCGTCTGAATCTGATAGTAGCTCTAGCTCGTCAAATGATTCTAGCTCTAGTTCACAGACTACAACCACTCAAGCTGCTGCTAATAAGAACACTGCAATTCGTGTTGTAAACGGCACCAGTCGTGCTGGTTATGCTGCAACTAATGCGGCAAAGTTGCAAGCAAGCGGTTATACGAATGTTACTGCTGCAAACCCTAGTGGTTCAACTCCTTCATCATCTGTTGTGTGGTATCAGTCAGAAAGTGATAAAGCTACTGCACAAGAAGTTGCAAATATTTTAGGCATTTCTTCTGTTGAGCAGGCAGACGGTATTAGTTCGCCGGTTGTGGCTGTATTAATGCAGTAATTAATTAATGTGTGAGAGAAGGCAGGCTGAAAAGCTTGCCTTCTTTTGTTTTGAAAAGCGCATTGAATAGCGTTATTGTATTTCGCGGTGAATATTTTATGAAATGCAATACGAACTGATGTATTTTAAAACTTGATACAACAAGACTCAATTTTTTTATAAATAATTAATTGTGCATTTTCCTTGTATTTTCAATGTTTTTTAAGATTATATGCAACATATTAATAGAAAATCTACAATTGCTAGGTTGAAAATAGACCATATAAGGTGGTATTCTACATTATTAGAACTTGAGTTCTGAAAACTAAACTTTTTAGAAATTAAGTGAAGAACATATACAAAGCCATATTGGAGGACTGATGGCAAAAATCATTTCATACAACGAGGAAGCTCGTCAGGGAATGCTTGCAGGTTTAGACAAGCTTGCAGACACTGTTAAGGTAACTTTAGGACCAAAGGGTCGTAACGTTGTTCTCGACAAAACATATGGTGCTCCTACCATTACCAATGATGGCGTATCCATTGCAAAAGAAATTGAACTCGAAGATCCATATGAGCGTATCGGCGCTGAGTTAGTAAAAGAAGTTGCTAAGAAGACCGATGATGTTGCAGGTGATGGTACTACAACAGCAACCGTACTTGCTCAGTCATTAGTTCATGAGGGCTTAAAGAACGTTGTAGCAGGTTCAAATCCAATCGCATTGCGCCGTGGAATCGAAAAGGCAACTGAAGTAATTGTCAAGGAATTAATCGCAGCTGCTAAGGATGTAGAAACTAAGGATCAAATCGCTGCAACCGCAACAATTTCAGCAGCAGATCCAGAAGTGGGCGAAAAGATTGCTGAAGCGCTTGATAAGGTTGGTCAAGATGGTGTTGTCACTGTTGAAGACAACAACAAGTTTGGTCTTGATCTTGACTTCACCGAAGGTATGCGTTTCGACAAGGGTTATATTTCCCCATACTTCGTAACTAACGCAGAAGATCAGACTGCAGTACTTGAAGACCCATACATCTTATTAACTTCCGGTAAGGTTTCAAGCCAGCAGGATATCGTACACATTGCAGAACTTGTAATGAAGTCCGGTAAGCCATTGCTTATCATCGCTGAAGATGTTGATGGTGAAGCACTACCAACATTAGTATTGAACAAGATTCGTGGTACCTTCAACGCTGCTGCTGTTAAGGCTCCAGGATTTGGTGACCGTCGTAAGGCTATGTTGCAGGATATGGCTATTTTGACTGGTGCACAGGTTGTGTCTGAAGACTTAGGTTTGAAGCTTGATTCTATTGAAGCTGATGTTCTCGGTCATGCTGCAAAGGTAATCATTTCTAAGGACGAGACCACCATCGTTTCTGGTGCTGGTTCTAAGGAAGATGTCGAAGCACGTGTTGCTCAGATTCGTGCTGAAATCGAAAACTCTGATTCCGATTACGATCGCGAGAAGCTCCAAGAACGTCTTGCAAAGCTCGCTGGTGGTGTAGCAGTTATCAAGGTTGGTGCTGCAACTGAAGTTGAAGCTAAAGAGCGTAAGCATCGTATTGAAGATGCAGTGCGTAACGCAAAGGCTGCAATCGAAGAAGGCTTACTCCCTGGTGGCGGTGTTGCTCTTGTACAGGCTGCTCGTAAGGCAGAAACTGATGCTGCTGTAACATCTCTTACCGGCGAAGAAGCAACTGGTGCTGCAATCGTATTCCGTGCAGTTGAAGCACCTATTAAGCAGATCGCACAGAATTCAGGTATTTCTGGTGACGTTGTTCTTAACAAGGTTCGTGAACTTCCTGATGGTGAAGGCTTTAACGCTGCAACCGACGAATACGAAGATCTTCTTAAGGCTGGCGTAACTGATCCAGTTAAGGTAACTCGCTCCGCATTGCAGAATGCTGCATCTATTGCAGGCTTGTTCTTAACAACCGAAGCAGTTGTTGCTAATAAGCCTGAGCCTACTCCTGCAGCTCCAGCAGCTGGCGCTGACATGGGCTATTAAAGTTCTTATATAAAGAGCAGAAAATAAAGTAAAAGGTGGATTTATCGTCCACCTTTTACTTTTAATAACCTGAATATAAAAAACAGTAAAGTTTGATGCAATAACGGTGTATAAATTGCTTTATTAAAATAGTAGTGCTTAATGCGTGCTTTTTAGTTTGGCTAAAATTATGTGAAAAGTCTAGTGGCTTGCGTTTCAATATCAGCGTACATTATTGAAGCTTTTGACAAAGCCTGCTGCATAGATTGAAGAGATTCCTCCATTTTTAGCTGAGCACTGTGCCATTGAGTAGCAATAGTGTTAAACTGTGTGGCAGCAGAGCCTCTCCAAACACTTTGCAAATTGTGCAAATTGCTAATCATTGTGTTTACTTCGCTGCGAATAGATTCAATAGAATGTTGTACACGAGCTGCGCTAGATTGAATCTGTTCGCTATCAACTTGAAATTGTGGCATTGTTCTTCCTTTATTGAAGTGGGGTATTATAGATACATTCAAACCATATATCTGATACTGTGTTACATATTTGCTGTAGCATAATGTGGTTAACTGATGTAGGTGGTATATTTATGAGGCAACAGATAAGTATTCGCATTGCTAAAATATTTACTCTGCTATTAGCTGTATTTACAATTTTTCCTACGTTTACAGCTGCATCTTATGCAGACTCTTCAAGCGATCAGGATCACGATATTACTGTTTACGAATCTATTACCGACACTGAGAATTTATTAGGTGATGATTTAAATAAAGTTGCAGATGCTATTAGCAAAGTAAATAAAGAAACAGGCGTACATATTCGCTTACTGTATTTATCCTCTTTTGAAGGTCATGATGATGCCAAAGAATGGGTTACTAATTTATTAAACTCAACAAACCCAGATGCTAATACGGTATTGCTTGCAGTTGCGACCAGTGAAGGCAAGTTAGTTGTTGCAGTGTCAAAAAACTCTGATGAATGGTTGTCGAAGCAAGCAACAGTCGACGAATTATCAGACACCGCTTTAAAGCCTCTAACTTCGGGCAATACGCCAAACTGGTCACAGTCTGCAATTGATTTAACTAACAAAATCAAAGTAATTCATGATTCATACACTCCTTCTATTGTCAAGCGTTTTGGAGTATTTGTACTAGCAGGTATTTTTCTCATCATCGTTATTGCAGCTATTGTTATTCACTTGTATCATGGGAAACGTAAAAAAGAGCATGAAGATAAGCGCAAGAAGGGAAGAAGAGCGCTACGTAAAAAGCTTACTGGCAGGGCTGAGCTTTTTAAAAGAAGAAAAGTATCTGATAGTAGTATGGAAACGTCTTCATTTTCGCAAGATAATATTTCCGCAGAACAATATGATTCATCGAATAACGCAGACGTTGAGCAAGAGTAACTAGCATCTCTTTTATTAGCTTATTTTTCTTTCAAATGCGATAAGAATCGTAACATTATATGTTTTATAATATTGTATTGATTTAAATGCTCTTATGTCGTATACGAATATGTGATAGCTGATAGCTAAAAACAAATTCATAATATAAAATTAAGTTAACATTCAGAAAACATTCAGGAAAGTGTATCATCCTATATATTATGAACAAGCAAATAGATTCCTCAAATATCGTTGTTGTTGATGACGAACCATCAATCCGTGAACTGCTGGTCGCTTCTTTACATTTTTCCGGCTTCACAGTACATACCGCGTCTAACGGGGCAGAAGCTATTGAAGTGATTGAGCGTGAGCAGCCAGATCTCATTGTTTTGGATGTTATGTTACCTGATATTGACGGTTTTACTGTTACCCGTCGCATTCGTCAAGGTGGTATTAATGCTCCGGTCTTATTCTTAACTGCACGAGATGATACGCAGGATAAGATTATGGGACTTACTGTTGGTGGTGACGATTACGTGACAAAGCCGTTCAGTCTAGAAGAAGTGGTTGCACGAATTCGTGCTATTCTTCGCCGTACCTTAGGTGAGGAAGAAGTTGAGCCAGTTATTCGTGTTGCGGATCTTGAGATTAACGAGGATTCGCACGATGTTTCGCGTGCAGGAGTTCCTATTGAGTTAAGCCCAACAGAGTATAAGTTACTCCGCTATTTAATGGATAATGAAGGACGAGTGCTATCGAAAGCTCAAATTTTAGATCATGTGTGGCAATATGATTGGGGTGGAGATGCAGCAATCGTCGAGTCCTATATTTCATATCTTCGTAAAAAGGTTGATGGTATTGAAATTGAAGATGCAGATGGTAACAAGCAAAAAGTGGTACCGCTTATTGAAACGAAGCGTGGCATAGGCTATATGATTCGTGAGCCAAAGAACTAATGTATAAGAAAATACCGTGTATTGAATAATAATGGATGTAATGCGCGGTATTAACGTAATATATGGAGTACTGCATCTTGGAAAATAAGATTGAAACACAGGCAGCATCATCCGTTGAAGGTACTGATTCTTGCATAAAAGAAGATAAAACAAACTTCTTTCAAAGACTTTTAGGTAATGCGAAAAGAAAATCTTTAAAGAAGTCAAAGAATAATGCGCAATATAAACGTAGTGATTTTGTGCCGCTTACTACTAAACTTGTATCAGTAACTTTAACCATGCTTGTTCTTGGCATGTTTTGTGTTTCATTTTCAATTCGGCAGTTAGTAAGTAGTTATTTATTACAAAAAACTGATACTCAGCTTATCGATCAAGCTCAAACCGTATATGACAGTATCGGTCAAATGAGCCAGGATTCAAAACCTTCTAATACTTTTGGTCCAAATGATTATTTCCTGCAAATTCGCGATAATAATCATAAAGTATTGTATACTCCATTAATTCCGAAATTAAGAGGAACTACAGTTGCTATACCTGATATTCCGTCAACAAGCATAGACAGCAGTAAAATTGGTCATCCGTTTACAGTTTCTTCTGTGGTTACTAATGCGGATTCTGAGGATGAAACTACAAAGAAAACTGCTACAGCTCCTTGGCGTGTGTTGATTTTGCCGTGGACGATGAAGAATGTGGTTAGCAGTACTGAAAGTAGTTCAGACGATACTGACAGTACTCAGAGGAATAATTTAACAACTTCCACGGTTCAAAGTGGCTATGTGTATATTGCTTTGTCTTTAAGTGATCAAATTGACACCATACACACGTTGACAAGATATTGTATTTTAGCTGCGGTTGCAGTAGTTATGTTAGGTGGCGTGATTTCAGCTTTAATAATCCAGCAAACTCTTGTTCCTCTTAAACGTATCGAAACCACTGCGGCAAAAATTGCTTCTGGTGATTTAAGTCAGCGCGTGCAGCAAGCTCCTGAAAATACCGAGGTCGGATCCCTTGCTAAATCGCTTAATTCCATGCTTTCACGTATTGAAACCAGCTTTAAAGAGCAAGAGAAAATCAACGCTAAAATGAAGCGGTTTGTTTCGGATGCAAGCCATGAGTTACGAACTCCGTTAGCTGCAATTCATGGGTATGCTGAGTTGTATGAGATGCAACGCAATATGCCGGGTGTAGAAGAACGCGCTGATCAGGCAATTGACCATATTAAAACCAGTTCAGCTCGAATGACAGAGTTGGTTGAGGATTTGTTATCATTAGCACGTCTTGACGAGGGGCGTGGAATTGACACGTCACAAGAGATTGAAGTATCGAATATTGTGTCTGATGCATGTGATGACTTGCATGCATTAGACCCTGAACGAGGTATTAGTGTTGGTAATCTTCAATTGGTTACTGCAACTGGTCAGCAATCTGCACATTTCAACTTTGTTGCAGATGCAATGCCATTGTGCACTATGAAAGCAGATGCTACAAGGTTACGACAGGTTATTACGAATATTGTAGGTAATATTCACCGTTATACGCCAAATAATACTCCTGTAGAATTCGGTCTTACAGTGCTTCCAGCAGCAATTACACCTGAGAATTTAATGCAGATGCCTCCGAGTGAACAATCCTATCAAGAGTTTCTTGAGGCTGTTGAAGTGGGGCAGACAGCGAATTTCTCAACTAAATATGTGATAATGCAAGTTCGAGACCATGGTCCTGGTGTTTCTCAAGAAGATCAAAGTCAGATCTTTGAACGTTTTTATACCGCTGATCCTTCGCGTGCACGTCAAAAGGGTGGTACTGGTTTAGGAATGGCAATTGCATATTCGGTAGTAAAAGCGCATCAGGGTATTATTACGGCAACAAATACTGACGGTGGCGGTTTAACAATAAGTGTGATTTTGCCACTGTTATAAGTTTAAAAACATTATTTTGCGTGATAGAATATAGCGATGCATAACAATATGCGGTACAATGTTATATTCACAAGAAGATTTTTCTAGCGAGAGGAAAGTACAATGCCTACAGGTCGCGTTCGCTGGTATGACGCGGGTAAAGGATACGGTTTTATTGCGAGCGATGAAGGAACTGATGTGTTCCTTCCAGCAGTAGCTTTGCCAACAGGTGTGACTACTTTACGTAAAAATACGCGTGTGGAATTTTCTATGATTGACGGTCGTAAGGGTCCACAAGCAATGGATATTTCTGTGTTGGAAAGTGGGCCATCTTTGGTTAAAGCAACGCGTCCAGTTCCAGACGATATGGCTGCTA
>JAUMUB010000033.1 GCA_030530905.1 Bifidobacteriaceae bacterium
TAATAAGAAATTGGCATGAAATTATTTGGAATAAATGGAAAACAGTAGGCGTAATTATAGAGGCAATTATATTTGCTGTAATTCTATACGCGGTTGTTAAAGCTTCTATGCCAACAATTCAAGCAATGCTTAACACTGTGTATCCTGGAAAGCGTCAATCAACTGGTGGAGGTAACAGTCTTTACAGGTTATTCACGCCACTGGTTTCACTCATATTCCCATATAGCAGTGGTATTCCAAATAGCAATGTAGTTGAATCTTCTGCATTTATAGATTTCTTACCAATCAGTATCATAATGTCCTTGTACATTATGATTAAGGAAAAACGCGCTCGCTTCCTCGACGTGTATTTACTCGCTGTAATCGCAATGTTTATCGTATATTCCGTATACGGTTTGCCGCTTGTTATTGCTAAAGTTTTAGGACTGACTTTAACCACAAGTGGACGTATTGTTATAGCAGTATCGGTAAGCAGTATTGTTTTGCTTGTAAGGAATATGCATACGTGGTATCAAATAGCAAGTAAGCGTGATTCCTACATTTTATTGGCATTCTTTGTGATAGTATCCTTGTATTCTGCTCATATTTCGTATGCTGACTATTTAGGACATAAAAAAATGCTTGTATTCGTAGTAATACTAGCTATTATCAGTCTTGGAATGCTGTTGCCAATTAAAACAGCGAGAACATTCTTCGCAATATGCACTCTACTGGGCATTATCGTATCTGGGCTTAGTGTTAACCCAATTCAGTATGGAGCGCAAGCAATTAACAATCAGCCGATAGTTAATTCAGCAAAAGCGCTAAACTCTTCTAAAGATGTTTGGGCTGTAGCGGGCGTGAACAGTGCTTTCTACGCTAATTTATTTGTTGCAAATGGTATTCGAACGCTTAATCCTGTGGCTGTGACGCCTAACTTGAAGTTATGGCATAAGGTAGATCCGCAGAAGAAGTATGATGAGGTTTATAATCGTTATGCTTATATTAATGTTGAAGTAGTTCCAAAAGCGGACTCGAAAAAATTTAACTTGGATTATCCTGATAGGTTTACGGTTCGTTTAACAGCAGATGAATTACATTTGTTGGGTGTCACTCATATTGCATCGACAAATTCTATTGATACCCGCAATGTTCACGGGCAATATCGTTTGAAAGAAATAGGTTCTCCTGTTAACAATATGTATTACTACGAAATTATTCATGAATAGTTATAGCTATCGCATGTAATTTCTAGTACTTATGTAGCTGTAATATAAAAAAATATGACAGACGTTTTTACACCAAAGAATATTATTGTAACTGGCGGTTGCGGCTTTATTGGTTCTAATTTTGTTCATTATGTGGTGAATAATCATCCAGAAACACATGTAACAGTATTAGATGCTTTAACCTATGCTGGTAATATCGAAAATATCGCCGGTCTTCCAGAAGATCGCGTTGATTTTGTGCATGGAAATATCTGCGATGCTGAATTGCTAGACAAGATTGTTCCAGGTCATGATGCAATTGTTCATTATGCTGCAGAATCGCATAACGATAATTCTATTGCTGATCCAGAACCATTTTTGCGTACAAACGTTGAGGGTACTTTCCGTCTTTTAGAGGCTACTCGTAAGTACGGTATTCGCTATCATCATATTAGTACTGATGAAGTTTACGGAGATTTAGCTATTGACGATCCTGCTAAGTTTACCGAGCATACTCCATACAAGCCATCAAGTCCTTATTCAAGCACTAAGGCTGCTTCAGACTTACTTGTACGGGCATGGACTAGAACATATGGTTTGAAAACCACTATTAGTAACTGTAGTAATAATTATGGTCCATATCAGCATGTGGAGAAGTTTATTCCACGACAGATTACCAATATCCTTGAGGGCGTCCGTCCAAAACTTTATGGTGAGGGATTAAATGTTCGCGATTGGATTCATACCGAAGATCACTCTTCAGCTGTATGGACTATTCTCACTCAGGGTCGCATGGGCGAAACCTATTTGATTGGCGCTGATGGCGAGAAAAATAATATCACTGTTTTGCGTATGATTTTGGAAATGATGGGCAAAGATCCTGATGATTTTGATCATGTAAAGGATCGTCCAGGCCATGATCGCCGTTATGCAATTGATGCTACAAAGTTGCGTACTGAACTCGGATGGAATCCAACGCATACAGATTTCCGTTCTGGCTTAGAGCAGACTATTGCATGGTATACCAATAATCGTGCATGGTGGGAAGAAGCGAAGGCTGCTACTGAAGCACGATATAAGCAGCAAGGCCAGTAGTTAATTATGTGAATAATATCGAATAAGTACTCTTAGTGCTTATTCGATATTTCTTGTAATAAGAGTATTTTTCAGATAGGGGATGTAATGGATTTCGAAAAAGAGTTGCAGG
The DNA here is from genome assembly GCA_030530905.1 of Bifidobacteriaceae bacterium. Taxonomy (GTDB): domain Bacteria; phylum Actinomycetota; class Actinomycetes; order Actinomycetales; family Bifidobacteriaceae; genus Bifidobacterium. The sequence goes on from JAUMUB010000033.1 coordinate 2,395, forward strand.
TGACAACAACTAATATTCCTGGTTTGATTGTTTTTGATCTGCCTGTGCATGGTGATAATCGTGGTTGGTTCAAAGAGAATTGGCAGCGTCAGAAGATGATGCAACTCGGTTTACCTGATTTTGGCCCAGTACAGAACAATATTAGTTTTAATGCTAAGCGTGGTGTTACTCGCGGTATTCATGCTGAGCCTTGGGATAAGTACATTTCCATTGCAACTGGTGAAATTTTCGGCGCATGGGTTGATTTACGACCAGGAGAAACTTTTGGTGAAGTATTCACTACTCGTTTAGATCCTTCAAAAGCTATTTATGTTCCTCGTGGCGTGGGTAACAGTTTCCAAGCTTTAGAAGATGGAACAGCATATACATATTTGGTGAATGCTCACTGGTCTTTAGAGCAGAAGAAGACCTATACTTTTGTTAATCTTGCAGATCCTGATTTGCATATCGAATGGCCTATTTCCCTTGATGAAGCGGAATTAAGTGATGCTGATTTACATCATCCTATGTTAAAAGATGCGAAGCCAATGGCTCCACGCCGTACTTTAGTAACTGGTGCTAAAGGTCAGCTTGGTAACGCTATTCAAGATTATGTTGCGAAGCATCAGTTACAAGGTTTTGAATTTACTGATATTGATACTTTTGATTTTTCAAATCCTGAAGAATATTCGAAGTTTGATTGGTCATTGTATGGCACAATTATTAACGCTGGCGCATTCACAGCAGTAGATAAGGCTGAAACCGAAGAGGGTCGTCCTATTGCTTGGAAAGCAAACGCGCAAGGTCCAGCATTGCTTGCAAAAGTAGCGACAGAGCATAACATTACGCTAATTCATGTAAGTTCGGATTATGTTTTTGACGGTCGCAATGAGGAGCATACAGAAACTGAAGCATATGCTCCACTTGGTGTGTATGGTCAAACAAAAGCAGCTGGTGATATTGCCGTCAGCAATACTCCACGCCATTATATTATGCGTTCTAGCTGGATTATTGGTCAAGGACATAACTTTGTTAAAACTATGATGGCTTTGTCAAAGAAGGTTGCAGATCCAAACGAGGCGTTGCAAGAAATCACTGTGGTGAACGATCAGCTCGGCCGTCTTACCTTTACTAAAGACATGGTTGAGGCAATATTCCATCTGATTGATACTCATGCACCATATGGTGTATATAATCTCACCGGCTCTGGCGCTATTAAATCTTGGGCTGATATTGCTACAGCAGTATTCGAGCAGACGAGTGGTAATGGTGATAAGGTTAAGCCAATTAGCACTGCACAGTATTTTGCAAATGCAACAGATCCAATTAGTCCTCGTCCTGTTCATAGCGCATTAAATTTGTCTAAAATCCAGAGCACAGGTTTTGTCGTGCCTGACTGGGAGCAAGCAATGAGTGATTATATTGCTTCAGAATTACAGTAGTATGCATGAGTAAATGCAAGGAAAACGCGCAGATTTTGCTGTGCGTTTTTCTTTTTTCGCTATAAACCATTACACTTGATATATCAATACTTTGGAATGAGGTTGTATATGAAAGGCATAATTCTTGCCGGTGGTTCAGGTACACGTTTATACCCATTAACAACAGTAACGTCAAAGCAACTTTTACCTGTGTACGATAAGCCAATGATTTATTATCCTCTTAGCGTTTTAATGATGGCAGGTATACGTGATATTCTCATCATTTCAACTCCTAAGGATTTACCAAACTTTGAACGTCTGCTTGGAGACGGTGAACGTTTTGGGGTTCATTTTTCATATAAGGCGCAACCTTCTCCAGATGGACTTGCGCAAGCTTTTATTCTTGGCGAAGAGTTTATCGATGGTGAGCCATGCGCCTTAGTGTTGGGTGATAATATCTTTTACGGCAACGGCTTAGGATACACCTTAAGGAATGCAGCTTCATTAGAGCATGGTGCTACGGTTTTTGGATACTATGTTGATGATCCAGAACGCTACGGTGTTGTTGAATTTGATGAGCATAGAAAAGTTATTTCCATTGAGGAAAAGCCAGAACATCCAGCAAGTAATTATGCAGTTACAGGTTTATATTTTTATGATGCTCGCGTAACCGAATTTGCGAAGCAGGTAAAACCAAGCGCTCGTGGTGAATTAGAAATTACTGATCTTAATCGTATGTATCTTGAAGATGGGTCTCTTAATGTGCAAACATTAGGTCGTGGCTATGCTTGGCTTGACACTGGTACTATGGACTCATTGTATGAGGCAGGGGAGTTTGTGCGCACAATTCAACGTGCTCAAGGATTGCCAATTGCAGTTGCCGAAGAAATCGCATATGAAAATCATTGGATTAGTAGAGAAGAACTTGTTGAAACCGCGCACAAGTACGGTAAGAGCGTGTATGGTAAACATTTGCTTGATGTTGCCAACCATAAGATTTATAGTAAAAAATTACAGTAGGTGAAATTTTGTCACAAACAATTCCGAAGTTTTCTGTAATTATTCCCGCATATAACGTATCGGCGTATATAGCTGATACGTTACAAAGTGTTGTTAATCAAACGTATAGAAATATTGAAATTATTGTTGTTAATGATGCAAGCACTGATAATACTTTAGAAATCATTCAATCTATTACTAAAACAGATGATCGTGTAATCATTATTGATAAACCTGTGAATGAGGGATTGCATCTTGCACGAACTTCTGGTGTTGAAGTTGCCCATGGTGAATGGATCACATTTGTAGATGGTGATGATGAACTAACATTAGATGCTTTGGAGCAGTTACTTCCATTTACGCAAGACAACAATATTGACATGTGGCGTTATGGGCGTGAAGTTATTTCTTCTGATATGGAGCGAGCTGAAACATTTGAGCAACAATTCAATGCAAGTATGAAAACTTCACTTACTGGAGATAATCGCTTACTTGCAACTTTTAGTAATAAAACTGATGAAAATATTGTGTGGACAAGTATTGGTTTGCTGATTCGATCCGCTGTTTGTAAAAAAGCTTTTGACGATATGGAACATATTCGTCTTCAACGTTTAGAAGATGCTTATGAGTATTTTGTCATGGCTTATTATGCGAATGCCATTGATTTTTGTACACAGATAAAAGCTCTGAAATATTATTGGGGACGAGGTATTACAGGTAGTAATATTATTAGCTCGCAAATGTTTAATAAACACCAACAAGAAATGAAAGCTGTTTTAAATGCTTTTAATAAATTTGCTATTAAACATGTGAATAATAAGCTAATAAGATCATCAGTTGCATGGGTAAAACAAGAAATTCCAGTACATGTTTCAACAGAATTTGCGCTTCGCATAGCACCTGCACAAGATCGTGAAGCTTTATATTATTTTATACAAACATGGGGTATTAATATAGTTTTTAATCAAGTTTTGCGTATAACTGCAGAACGTTTGCATGCATTATATGTAGCAGGTGCAGTGCCACATGATGAAGACGAATTTTTCCGATACTATCGCTTATATAATGAGCTTAGTTTATCTAATAAAATTCAGTATAGTACTCATTCTAAAAAACTTATGAAGCAAATGGAAGTAGAATTTACAGAGATGAGAGAGAAAGAAATGAATGGTAACGTAGATAATTCGTTAACACATAATTTATCTCAATATAATGATAATGGGAAAAAGCGTTTAGCTATTTTTTGTTTTTATGATAGAAATGGTGAAGCCGCATCATATTTAAAGCCACTACTTGATGAAATTCAGAAAAATGTGACTGATATTGTTATTGTGTCTAACGGCGGTATGAAAAAATCCACGCGAAAATTCTTTTTACAATATACTACAAATGTTTGGGAACGTGATAATTCTGGATTAGATATTGCTGCTTACAAATTCGCTATGAAGCGTATTGGGTGGCGCGTATTAAGTCGTTATGATGAAGTTATTTGTACAAATGACACTATTATGGGCCCTGTGTATCCTTTTGAAGAAATGTTTGCAACAATGGATGCACGGGACGTGGATTTTTGGGGAATAACTGCGTATCAAGGTGAGTCACTCATACCAACGCATTTACAATCTTATTGGCACGTATATCGACGTTCTCTTGTACAATCATCTGATTTCCAAGAGTATTGGGATACTATGCCATTATGGAATGATTATGCTACGGTTACGCATGAGCATGAAATGAAGTTTACTGAGCATTTTGCTGAACTTGGATTTAAATGGGCATCGTATATTGATTATAAAAAATATGCTATAAATTCATCATATCCATTGTTATATATGCCTATGCAATTAATCCGTGATGAGCGTTGCCCAATTTTTAAGCGTCGATCATTCTTCGTAGATTATAGTGCGTATTTCAGTCAGACTGCTGGTCAACCTGCGTTAGAATTATATAAGTATTTGCGTGATAATACAGCATATGATACAGATTTAATTTGGGATTCGATTTTGCCTAATTATAATATTGCTGATATTCGTGCTGCTATGCATTTAGACTATGTGCTTCCTAAAAATACGGTTCAGCAGTCTAATGTAGGTAAGAAAGCAAGGGCTGCATTTATTTTTCATATATATTTCTTAGATATGCTTGAGGATACGTATCGTTATCTTGTAAATGTTCCTAGTAATGTTGATTTATACATAACAACGACTAAGGATAAAATAAAACTTATTCAGCAGAAACTAGAAGAGTTGCATTTCGATCATGCGGTTAAGTATATTTCAGTTATTAACCGAGGTCGAGATGTGTCTGCATTATTGGTTGCTGCGAAAGACGTGATATTAAGTGGCAAGTACGATGTTATTGGATTTGCTCACGATAAGAAATCAAGTCAGAATCAGGCTTCAGGACATTTCGGAACAGAAACACAGGGCTTTACTTATAAGCTTATGGAAAATACTTTAGGCAGTAAAGAGTATGTGCAAAATGTAATTTCTTTATTTGAGAGTAATAATCGACTTGGATTACTTGCCCCAATGCCCCCATATCATGCTTTGTATTATGCTCATACTCTTCCAACTGACTGGGGTCCTAATTTTGAGAATACCGATAAATTGTTAGGCCGTATGAATATTAGTGTTCCTCTTGATATTAAAAAACCAACAATGTCTGCAATGGGATCATGCTACTGGTTCAGAGTTGATGCTTTACGCCCATTATTTGAGCTTAATTGGAAGTACAAAGATTTCCTTCCTGAAGGTAAGATGGGTGCAGATGGATCAATTTCTCACGCAATTGAGCGTGCTAATGGTTATGTTGCACAATCACAAGGCTATTATCCTGCGTGGGTTATGAATGATGAATACGCTCGTATAGAAATTGATTCACTATTATTTGCTCATAACACGCTACTCTCTACAATAGGGGCTTATCGAAATGGTGAAACATTATTAGAAAATTGTGAGAGTCTAGGACAAGTATTATCCAATGATAGCCAACTGAAATTGAAAATAAAAAGAAAAAGTAAAGCCATTGTAAGAAAGGCTTCTGCAGTATCTCGAAATGTACTACCATCTCATTTTGATACGGCGCTTCGACGCTCTGCATGGTGGGTAATACATCGATTACATATACGCTGATTAACATCAGCTTAAGATATTTATTACTGATAATGATGTGTTGAAACTACTATGTAAGTTAGTTCAACACATCATTTTTGTAATTGTTGATATTCATAAATTGAATGATTAATATCAGCAATACCTTGAATAACGTGGTGAGAATCAGCTTCTTGCTCATACTTTCGTTGAGTTTCTATTGTAGGCATAAAGCAGTATTGACTTGTTAGGATATTTTCATAACCGATTGGAATATGAATTGTAGTGTCTTCAAAAGGAACTTCAATATGAGAAGACCAGTCATTTGCGCGCGTATTCCAGAAGTTCTTGCTACGGAACATGCCATATCGAGGCCATGAAACATATGTAGCTGTATCAAATGGGTATTGTTTGTTAATTTGCTTCTGCAATTTTGAATATTTTTTTGCATAATAGGTTCTGCTATGAAGTTGAATCCATGCATATGCAATAGCTCGTTTTATCCGATTAGGATACAACCATGCAATCGTATCTGGATATAAATAGCTTTTACCAAACTTACGAAGTAAATCAAAGCAATATAATTGCTCTAATTTGAAGTACCATGCTTCTCGTTCGTTTTGTTCATTAGGAGCGCCATCAATTGGCTCTATATCAATGAATACGCCAGTATATGTATCTGGAAAATCTTGTAATAGGTTTGATGTATACATTGTGCGAGTATCATGCAGTTTAATGAAATGATAATCTGCATGTTTGCTTGATAAACCATTGTAAATTTTTAAGTATTCAGGCAACTCTTTAGGAGCGATTCTTTTGAATTTTTCATAATCAGGACGTGGCATATTGATATCCATGTCATCATCAAAAGGAATGAACCCTTTGTATAAGAGTGCTCCGATAAGAGTGCCACCAGAGGCATAATATCGTAACTTATGCCTCTGGCAGATATTTTGAAAAATTTTAAAAATTTCTAATACTTTGCCATGAAGTTCAGGAATTGAAGCTTGAGTAATTGCTTTCATATTATTCTTGCTGTAAATCTACTACATCATATTTCAATAGAGCGTAATCGGTGCCTTTTGCATCTTCACTAATAGAGAAAATACATGAATTCTCTTCATTAGTGAATCCCATCATAATCGTATGGTATTTATCATCAGGATCTTGCTTACGCAAAGATGCGTTAATCTGATACGTACCATTGTTAAAAATGCTGAGGGGTAGTGTGAAACGCTTGGTTGTTTTGCCTTTTCCGCCCATACCCATTTCAATTTTTCCACTATCGTATGGAATGCCACCACGTCGATTATCTGTCATAGAAAACGCAAGAAAATATGGTTCTTTTTTAGTGTATTCACATTCAATATCGAATACAAAGCTTTCCTTGCTTGACAGAACAAGCGGAGAAACAGGTGTAATCTTAAGTGTTGTAACTGTTTCATTAAGACCTTTTTCATAGGCCTTTTCGTTATGCTCTTCGTCTTTATCTATTTTTTCTTCTTTTCGTAAGCTTTGTAAATTAGATTCTGTATAAAGATTTGCTGCTTCATTAATATCGCCGTCAACAACAATTTTTCCATCTTGTATGAAAATAGCTCTATTGCAGTATTTTTTTACAGAAGCCATAGAATGAGTTACGAGAATAACTGTTTTAGATGAATCTTTTTTAATCTCGTTAAAGAAACTATTACACTTTGTTTGGAATGCTTCATCGCCTACTGCAAGCACTTCATCAAGTACAAGAATATCTCCTTGTGCTTTAATGGCTACCGAGAATGCGAGACGAACTTGCATACCTGAAGAATAATTCTTTAGCTTTTGATCCATGAAGTCTTCAAGCTCAGCAAACTCGACAATATCATCATACATATCATCGATTTCTGAGCGAGAAAAACCAAGTAGCGCACCGTTTAAATATACGTTTTCGCGACCTGTGAGCTCAGGGTTAAAACCAACGCCTAATTCAATA
>JAUMUB010000034.1 GCA_030530905.1 Bifidobacteriaceae bacterium
ATTACGAGACCCACCTTCAAGAAGTGTTTGTGTGTCAACATACTCTTTAGTTATCATGTCGTTAAAATCACTAATCTTCTTAATCAAAGGCTGTGGGTCGATCCCATGCTTCTTATTATATGCAAGCTGTATTTCTCTACGACGATTTGTTTCATCAATAGCCTCATGCATTGCCTTTGTGACTTTATCAGCGTACATAAGCACAGTTCCTGAAACATTACGAGCAGCACGGCCAATAGTCTGAATAAGTGAACGATACGAGCGTAAAAACCCTTCTTTATCAGCGTCAAGTATTGCAACTAAAGACACTTCTGGCAAATCTAAACCTTCTCGAAGTAAATTAATGCCCACAATTACATCAATTTTTCCTTCTCGAAGTTCTCGCAACAATTCCACTCGGCGTAAAGTATCCACGTCAGAATGTAAATACTCGACTTTTATCTCCTGCTCAAGAAGATAATCAGTGAGATCTTCAGCCATTTTCTTAGTAAGAGTTGTAACTAGTACTCGTTCGTTCTTAGCCACTCTAGTTTTAATCTCATCTAATAAATCGTCCACTTGTCCTTCAACAGGGCGAACATCAATTTGCGGATCTACTAATCCTGTTGGACGAATAATCTGTTCCACCACACCATCGGATAAGCCAAGCTCATAATCACCAGGAGTTGCAGATAAATACACTGTTTGTCCAATGCGTTGTAAGAATTCATCCCATTTGAGTGGACGATTATCCATTGCAGAAGGCAAACGGAACCCGTGTTCAACCAGTGTGCGCTTCCTACTGGCGTCACCCTCATACATTGCACCAATTTGCGGAACAGTAACATGAGATTCATCTATAACTAATAAGAAATCGTCAGGAAAGAAATCGAGCAAAGTGTGCGGAGGTGATCCTGCAGGTCTGCCGTCAAAATGTCGAGAATAATTTTCCACGCCTGAACACACGCCAACCTGTTCTAACATTTCTAAATCGTAGGTGGTTCGCATATTTAAACGCTGAGCCTCAAGCTCTTTACCCTGCTTTTTTAACTCTTGTAATCGCGATTGTAATTCTTCTTTAATTGACGTAATTGCACGCTGCATACGTTCTTCACCGGCTACATAGTGCGAAGCTGGAAAAATGTGTATTGAGCTTTCATGTCCTATAACCTCACCTGTTAGAGGGTGCAATGTGCTAATCCGATCAATTTCATCACCAAAGAATTCAATGCGAATTGCTAATTCTTCATATACTGGGATAATTTCTACGGTATCCCCGCGAACGCGAAATGTTCCACGAGTGAATGCAATATCATTCCTCTTATACTGCATTTTAACGAAGGTGCGAAGTAGCTCATCTCGATTCACCTCATCACCCTCATGCAAGAACAGCATTTTTCCAGCATATTCTTCAGGCGTTCCCAAACCATAAATGCAAGAGACTGTAGCAACCACAACACAATCGCTGCGTGTTAACAAATTCGCTGTTGCCGCATGACGCAAACGCTCTACTTCATCGTTAATATTAGAGTCTTTTTCAATATACGTATCTGTTTGCGGTATATACGCTTCAGGCTGATAATAATCATAGTATGAAACAAAATAACTTACCGCATTATCAGGCATTAATTCACGAAACTCTGCACATAATTGCGCTGCCAAGGTTTTATTTGGCTCGATAATCAGAGTTGGACGTTGTAATCTTTCGATAAGCCAAGCAGTGGTAGCAGTTTTACCTGTACCAGTAGCGCCCATAAGCACAATATCATTTTCGCCATTTTCAATTCGTTGTGCTAGTTCTTCTATTGCTTTTGGCTGGTCGCCAGATGGCTTATACGGCGATTTCACCACGAATGGTTTTTGAATTCGATCAATATTAAAACCCATAATTTCCTAGCTCACATTAGTTTATTTTAAAATAATACTATAATAGAATTCTTCAACCTGTTTTGATAACTCTTCAATTGTGCCATTATTCACAATCGTATGTGTTGCAACTGCGCGACGTTGTTCATCTGTTGACTGTGATTGTATTCTCGAAGCAGCCTCTTGAACACTCATTTGTCTATGGGATACCATTCGTTGAATTCTTATATCATACGATGATTCAATATTTAATACTGCTTGGAATGTGAATGGGATATGTTGGGTAACCTGCGCAAATAAAGGAATATCGTGGACTATTACCATAGTATTCTCATTACAAGCGGAAGATATTATAGCGTGTTCGTATTGTTGCGCTAAATCAAAAACTGCAGGATGCATGATTGCGTTTAACTTCGCTAATTTTTCAGCATTGTTAAAAACAATATTCGCAAGCGCTTGTCTGCATAAGCTTCCATCTTCGTTTACTACGTCACCCCCAAAGGTTTCACGTAACTGTTCTAACACTGGAGAGGGTGCGCTTACCACTTCTTTGGAAAGTACGTCATAATCAATAAGCTTTGCACCTAATGATTCAAGCATATGAGCAACAGTACTTTTACCTGATGCAATACCACCTGTTAATGCCATACGAAACATGATTACCACCAATATCAAGAAAAGCTCAGCCATATTGACTGAGCTTTTCTACTAATAAGCTAAAACTTACTTATTTTCGCTTAAAAGCTGTTCACGAAGTGCAGCTAACTGATCAGAATCAGCAAGAGCGCCTTCTTGTGCATTCTCGCTGGAGAAGTTAGAAGCTGGTTCTTCTTCCTTCTTCTCTTCCTTTTCTTCCTGACCGTCTTCTGCAGCTGAAGCAGCAGCGTTTTCAAGTTCCTTAGCAACAAAAGCCTTGTGCTCTTCCCAGAGTTCGTGAGCTGCAGCATACTGTGCTTCCCACTCTTCACGCTGGCTTTCGTAACCTGCGATCCATTCGTTAGTGTTTGGATCGAAGCCTTCAGGATACTTGTAGTTGCCTTCTTCGTCATACTCAGCTGGCATACCGTATAATGCTGGATCGAAATCTTCAGATGCAGGATCTACAGATTCGCTTGCCTGCTTCAATGACAAGGAGATACGACGACGATCGAGATCAACGTCAATAACCTTAACGAAGACTGGTTCGTTAGACTTTACAACGGTTTCTGGGTTCTCTACGTGGCGGTTTGCCAACTCGGAGATGTGTACAAGACCTTCGATGCCATCTTCAACGGAGATGAATACACCGAACTGAACAATCTTGGTAACCTTACCCTTAACAATCTGACCAGGAACATGGGTGCGAGCAAAACGCTGCCATGGATCTTCCTGAGTTGCCTTAAGGGAAAGGGAGATACGTTCGCGATCTAAATCGACATCGAGAACTTCAACAGTAACCTTGTCTCCTACCTTAACAACTTCTGCTGGGTGGTCAATATGCTTCCAAGAAAGCTCAGAAACGTGGATGAGACCGTCTACACCGCCGAGATCAACGAATGCGCCGAAGTTTACGATAGAAGAAACAACGCCTTCACGAATCTGACCCTTCTTAAGCTGGGAAAGGAAGGTTTCGCGAACTTCAGACTGAGTTTCTTCGAGGAACTGACGACGTGAAAGAACAACATTGTTGCGGTTCTTGTCGAGCTCAAGAATCTTAGCCTTAATGGTTTGACCGATGTATGGTGAAAGATCACGAACACGGCGCATTTCTACTAATGATGCTGGTAAGAAGCCACGCAAACCGATGTCAACAATCAAGCCGCCCTTAACAGCTTCAATAACAGTACCTTCAACAATACCGTCAGCATTCTTAATTTTCTCAATATCACCCCAAGCGCGTTCATACTGTGCACGCTTCTTAGAAAGAATAAGGCGACCTTCCTTATCTTCCTTGGTAACTACGAGAGCTTCGATGGTGTCTCCTACTTCGACAACATCTTCTGGATCAACGTCTTTCTTAATAGAAAGCTCACGGGAAGGAATAACACCTTCAGTTTTGTAGCCGATGTCAAGAAGTACCTCGTCATGATCGACCTTTACTACGGTACCCTCGACTAAGTCTCCGTCGTCAAAATTCTTAATAGTTGAATCGACTGCCATGATGAAGTCTTCCTCAGTGCCAATATCGTTAATTGCTACTTTTTCGACTTCTACTTTATTCTCTGCCATTAATTGGTTCTTACTAGTTGATTTACAGTTATCGATATTCAGTTATAGTTGTGTTTGCACACAAATATCTAGAATAACTGAAACTATGGTCAAAAATCTTTGAATATCCTCTATTTTTTCCGTGGTGTGTCGCTTAAAAAAAGAAAATTTACAGTAAAAATATACTTTATTTATATATTTCACTCATTTCTTGTCAAAAATCGCGACATTACACACGTTTTGAGCTTGTTACTGCATACCTTATATTAGACTTATACTTATTAACATATAACTCTATTTGGATACAATATGAAGTATATTAAACGATTTATTGCTGCGATTACTAGTCTTGTAATGCTAAGCGTTGTATGTGCATGTTCACAAACCAATAATAATAGTAGTACTACAACAACAGAGTCACCCACCTATTCTGCTCCACTTAAGGTTGTTGCTACAATTAACCAGTGGGGATCTTTAGCACAAGAAATTGGCGGCTCTTTAGTCTCTGTTACTTCTATTATGACTAACACAAATGTTGAGGCTCATGATTACGAGCCACAGGCAAGTGATGTGTCAAAGCTAGAAAAGGCTGATGTTGTTGTTATCAACGGTGCAGGATATGACGCTTGGGCAACGAAGAATATCAGCAATGAGACTCTTAAGGTTTCAGCGGCAAGTATTGTAGGAGCTGCCACTGGCGATAATCCTCACCTCTGGTTCTCTAAAGATGCTCGCGCTGCCGTAGCAAAAGAACTTGCAAATACATTTTCTAAGGCTTTACCTAAGAAGAAGCAAACTTTTGAAAAAAACCTAAAAGCATGGGAGAAAACAGAAGCGACACTTGATGAGTCTATTCAAGAAATTCGCAGCAAGCATAAGAATATTTCTTATGCTGCAACTGAATCAATTGCATATTATTTAATGTCTGATTTAGGTTTTACAAACGTTACCCCTAAAGGATATGAGCAGGCTGTTGCCTCGGAAGCTGAAACTTCTGCAAGCGATTTGCAAGATTTCACAACTCTGTTAGAGGCTCGTAAAGCGAACATTCTTATTAATAATGCGCAAGAAACCAGCGATGCAACTAATACCATTACTGGCGTAGCTCATCGTTCCGATATTCCTGTTGTGGACTTAACAGAACAAATGCCAAGCGAATATAAGACTGTAAATGACTGGATTAGCGCAATTATTAAGTCAATTAGTGACGCCCTTGACGCGAATCAGAACTCAAACACTGATTCTGATAATCAGTCAGATAACTCATCTCAAGACTCGGAATCGCAAATTCCTTCTAATGAAGGTCAAACCGATCCTGGAAAGTAACGCATGTTACAAAGCTTGATTTAGTTCGCGCGTGCAGTAATGGTGGAGTTTTAAAAGATCTCCACCATTACTTTTATACATAAAAAAGAATGCAAATCACATAAACGCCAGCTTATATGCGCAGAGCAAAAACACTTATATTATTTTTGTCTAAAACGTAAGATTATAATACAAGCTTATTGAATATAATTATCATTAACATATCGAATGCTAATACATATGCGCTAAACAGTAGCGCTTATTGAAAAGAGTGTTATGCCAATAGAAAACATTTCAGCAGCAATTCATTTTCAGGATACTGCAGTTGCCTACGGCAATCACACAATCTGGCAGCATGGAAACTTCTACATTCCTAAAGGTTCAGTAACCGCAATTGTGGGAACTAATGGAACAGGAAAAACAACTATGATGATGGCAGAGTTAGGACTTATGCCATTATCACAAGGAAAACTCACTGTTTTAGGCAAGCCTGCTGGGGCAGATAATAGAAGAATCGGATACGTTCCGCAAAATTATACTGCAACTATTAACTCAAATATTACGTGTGAACAGTCTGTTCTACTCGGGCTAACAGGCACTTCGTTCGGCATACATTTCACCACGAAGAAACAAAAAGCAAAAGCTATGCAAGCCATGCAGTTTGTAGGTATTGATCATAAAGCACATTATCGCTTATCACAGTTATCAGGTGGCATGCGACAGCGCGTGGCAATCGCTCAGGCGTTAGTAAGCGACCCTGAATTACTGCTGCTCGATGAGCCACTAGCAAATCTGGATTTAGCATCACAACACGCAATCATCCAAGTTTTAGAAAAACTCAATAAGCAACTTGGCATGACTATACAAGTTGTTGCACACGATTTGAACATGTTATTACCAATTCTTACAGGTGCTGTTTATTTACTTGATGGACACCCTCATTATGCTGCTATGAATGACGTACTTGATGCTGAATTACTCACACACTTATATGGCACAAAAGTTCAGGTTATTACCACACCACAAGGTGAAATGTTTGTAACCCCTGGAGCCGTATCACACACGCAATTAGACACTCATGCACCTCAAGAATTAGCTTCAATACACCATCATGAAGATGAACATTGTAGACATCAATAAATGATTTTTAACTTAAATTAACAGTACAAGAATTTAGAGGACAGTTTATGCTTTCATATGATCCAAATTGGCAGGAAGTATTACAAAGCTCATTTATGATGAATGCAGCTATGGCAGGATTATATATTGCAATTGCAGCTGGCGTAATAGGCTATTTCACAATTGCACGCCAATCAACTTTTGCCTCACATGCTTTAGCTCATATTGGCTTACCAGGAGCTACAGGAGCAGCTCTTTTCGGCTTGCCAATCTCATTAGGAATGGGTGCTTTCTGTTTTATTGGTGCGTTAGTTATTGGAGCATTAGGTAAAAAAGCATCACAACGTGAAATTGCCACAGGAACAGTGCTTGCTTTTGCAACCGGTTTAGGTTTATTCTTTGCACGCTTATCAAGTGCAGCCTCGCAACAAATGCAATCGATTTTATTCGGCTCAATTCTGACTATCACTCATGAACAAATAATAGGTTTCCTTATTTTTGACATTTTCCTACTTATTGCAGTAACCATATTGTATAAACCATTATTGTTTAGTTCCCTTGATGAACAAGTTGCTCAGGCAAAAGGTGTGCCTATTTTTTGGATGAATATAACATTTATGGTGCTATTATCAGGCGTAATCACCATTGCAGTTCCTGCTGTTGGCACTTTACTTATTTTCGCGCTAATTATCACACCAGCTGCTGCAGCAAATAATTTCACCAACACGCCTTTTAAAGCAATGATTGTTGCAACTCTTATTTGCCTATGCTCAATTTGGCTTGGATTACTACTTTCTGCAATGTTTCCAACTCCCCCAAGTTTTGTAATTGTTACTATCACAACAATTATTTGGGCTATTTCTAAACTCTATGACAAGGCAATAAGAAATTCTTAAACTTTCCGTAGCTAAAATCGTAAGATATTTGAGGAATACGCTAATTTGCTGGCTAAATTGCAATTAATACTAGTTGAACAGAGTTATCAATCTTCCCCATCACATTTCCGATAATATATATGAAAATATTCAATCTATAATTGAATCACAGATGGTCTTTGTTCGTTTATAAATAATTATTAAAAAAAGTCCGTGGCATGTTTTCATACCACGGACTTTTGCAATCTGCTATTTATTATTTCTTATATTTCTTCAACAACATTACTGATGCTACTGCTATAGACACAAGCATTAACACTGCTGGAATTACCACACTAGAACCAGTTTGAGCAAGTTTTTTCTTTACACGAATAATTTTAATTACTCGCTTTTCATTTTCCTGCTTCTCGGTTGTTGTAGTCTTATCTCCTGTAGTTGGCTTTTCTGGATTAACTGGAGTAACAGGTTCTTCTGGTTCAACCGGAGTAACTGGCTTGTCTTCTTCATATTCCCAAGTACCCACAAAAGTACTTGTTGCGCTTGTCGCTACTAATGAAGTTGAATCATAGCCTTTAAACACCCAAGTACCACCTGAAACAGGAACTTCAGTCTTACTAGGATTCTGCGCATTCACTGTCGTGCCATAAGTAGTTACAACACTATCAGGAATCAAATCAGTAACTTCACTTGGAAGATCCTTACCAGCAGTACCAGAAACAAACCGATAATTCACCACAGGCTTCTTCACATAATTATAATTAAACGTAATCTGCTTATTAGTTTCATAATCAGCAGTTGAAGGAATCTCATCCAAAGGAATATCCGTTGTCACAGCATTAGAACCATCAACATCACTCACTGTTTTAGAAACACTATACAAGTAATAATCAGACTTATCCTTACCACCCTGCAAAGTAGCAGAAGTAGCAACACCATCCCAATTATTAGTAGCAGTAACTTCACTATCCTCAAAATCAGTTAAAGCACCATTCTCCAAACGAGAATAATACGAAGACCGCTCAGAAATAACCGCACTACTTATCGTAACGGTACGCTGAATAGGAACAGCATATGCACCACTATTATCATCAATTTCGCTAGGGAGCTTGCCAATAATATCATCATTAGCATCAGTACCAGCATATACATAAGTAAGTTTTACACTCTTACCTGCATATGAACTCTTGCTAAGCTCTGCTTTTAATTCATCAAGAGTGTATGCTGTTGCACTATCATCAATACGAACGCGAACACGTGAAGTATCAACGCCAACTGCTGAGCCGTCTGCATTCACACCATCATCAGCAACCTTGAAACTATCCAGTCCAAGAAGTGAATTGAAATCACTTGCTCCTGGAACATATTGAATTGCAGTAGAAGTGTCACCAAAATCTTTGAAATATGGTCGAGTACTTTGAATGCTAAATTCAGAAATATTTGGTGAATATAGCATAGCAAAATCAGTAGATGCTAAACCTAGCTTTTCTCTCAAATTTTCTGGAATAGTAGCTGATTCCGGTACTGCACTCCTATTGGTATAACCTTTTGTATACATGAAATAGGTTACATCATAATCTTTCACAGAATCTGTTACACGAGATGATTCGTCTGCAGTATAAGTATTATCGATTGAAGAATTACGATAAAAACCAGTTAATTGAATCTGACCACCAACACCTTGTGGAATATTCCTTGAACCACTAGCATTTTCAATACTTCGCAAAGACTCATTTAAACGTGTACGGAAATCGTTCACAGGCACGTCAGATAATGAAGAGTTCGCACTTGAGATACCTGCAGAAACACCTAATTTACCCCAAAAGCCTAAACCATTAGATCCAGCAGGAGTAATATGCAAACTAGTTGTAGTTTTAATATATTCATCATCTGTGGCAGTAATTTCATTGCCACTTGAGTCAACTACTGATAAATACGCGTTAGCTCCTGCTAAGCCATAATCATGCGAACTACGCATAGTAAGCCAAACATCATTACGCTTGGTGTTATATCGAGTTGGAATAACAAAATTATTATCTTTGGTTAGCATGAAATCATTAACAGTGTTACTCTCACCATAACCAATCATATTGGGAAAGTAAGTTCCTGTTCCATAATAACCAAACTGTTGTAAGCCAGTTGAACCATCTACATTATTTAATGAACCTACTGTCAAACGCGAGTACATTGTGTTTGTTGCTAAACGCCATGGATCAGTAGTTATGTTAACAACATCATGTTTTAAACCAGTTGTAGTTACCTGACCTTGTCTACTGTCATTGACTACCGCAACACCATTGGAATCAGTAATGGAATATGGCGCTAAAGTCAAATCTTCTGGAGAGTACTTATTGGCAATATAAAACTCGTTATAAGTCATGCCTTCTGTATATGTGATTTTCCCAGCTGCTGCAGCTTGTAATAGTGCTGTATTAGCAGTTGGATTGTCATCTTTAATAACTTTAGACAAGAATCCTTTAGATACAGAATCTGT
>JAUMUB010000035.1:0-6986 GCA_030530905.1 Bifidobacteriaceae bacterium
AAAGTAAAAGAGCTTCAAGCGAATCAAAAGCAGCGTTTCGGTCTGCGTAAGTTGAGCGTAGGTGTAGCCTCTGTATTATTAGGGACTGCCTTTTTCATCGGCGCAACTGTTGACGTACACGCGGATAATCTGACTACTACCGCCAGTGCCGCTGACGCTACAAGCACGACGAACGATAACGACGCAGACAAGAGCGCCACAACTGACAATGATGCCGACAAGGCCGTTTCAGCTGACACCACCAGTGCGGACTCCACCAAGAGCACTGATACTACTAGCGCTACCAGCGAAGATACTAGTGCAGACTCAACGAAAGGTGCTGACACTACAAATAACGACGCAACTAAGACGGCCACAGCTGACACCACAGCTACTGACGACTCAAATACTACCGTTACTTTAGACGTCACAAAGGCTACCAGTGCGCCTGTTGCATTGAACGCACTTACTACAAACCTGGCCGCTACAAATGCTACTACTGATAAGCAAACCAATGTTAATTTCTTGGTTAATGGTAAGACTCAAGATACTGTTACAGTCGGCTTAGACAGTTCAATACAACTTAACTTCCAAACTAATGACTACAATGATGGGGATAAGTTTATCTTCAAGATTTACCCAGATGAAACCCCTGACTTTGCGATTACAGGAAGTTTTAATATTACTCCGGCTAACGATAAGCCAAATTCAGCTACTGTTAGTTCAGTACAAAGCAACACTAATGAGTATGAATTCAGCGATACTATGCATGGTTCTGGAACTTACAACCAAGTTATCGCTATTGGAACTACTTCCTACAGATTACCTAAGCAAATTATGAAAGATGGTAGTTACAAGATCAATGTAGATGTGTACAAGCAAACTGCAGATGGTACTCAAGCATTAGTCAAGCAAAACTACTTCACTATTAATGTTTCTCATTCTCAATACATATACTGGGATCCATTTTTGAATCAATCATCAATGGACAGTACTAAGGCTGTTTATACTTTGGATGGGAATCCTGTAACAACAGGTGTCATCTTATCAAATACTGACTACGAATGGCGCTTACGTTTTAGTATGTACCCTCAATTTAGTCCAGGATCAACGGTTACAATTCCAGTTCCTGATAATTTTGTATTGGACGTGGCAGCTACCCAAAGTCGTAATGCAAGCGATTGGGAAAAATATCCTGGATCCGTTAAGCAAGAAGGTAATAAAGTTATCTTCACTTACGACAAGCTAACTAACGAACAGTACACAAAAAGATACTACTCATCATACGATACCATTCACCCAATTATCGTTGGTAAAATCAATCAAACTTTTGAGAACACCACTAAGGTTCAGGGTGATTCTCAAGTTATCTTAAGTTATGGTGAAAAACGTGATACGGTTAGTCCTTTCACTGTTTATGTTTTAGGTTCAGCTAACACTGTTGATAAGACTCCTGTTGGTCAATTATTTACTGGTCAAATCCATTCAGATAAGATCAACAAGATGCACACTTACTACCCAGAACAACCGGAAGAAATTACTACCGAAGAAGATAGTAAGACTGGTGCACACCCACTTAACAATGCAATTACTCTTACAAGTACTGCTGCTGAAACGATTAATGGGGTAGATGCGACTGTTGTTGTTCCAGATGGTATGAACATCTCCAAGATTACCTTGAACGGAACGCAACCTCAGAAACCAACTTACTATTACGAATATACTGACGGTACAAGATCTGCTGATTTTACGAACGACAACATATTGACTGCTCCTGATGGTAAGTACGTAAAGAAAGTTCATATTCACTTAGATAGTGTAGGTCCATACCAAACCCTGTTTAACATCAATCTTTTTGGTGTTTTAGCAGATACATACCGTGGCGATGGTGATAGTACCGCAACTAGTAATACTGGTGCCACAGTTACTAGTGGGGAAAAGTTAGCTGACTACGATACTTTAACTACCCAACTTCAAGTAACTTTAGCGGACTCAAAAACTAACCCAGTACACGGCGACACTGGTATTTGGGCTCACTCACAAAACGTATTGGTTCAAAATCCAGATACTACGATTCACTTGAATAAATCATATGCGGTTGGGTCACAATCTAACATGCAAGCAGGGCAAGCTGGTGGTACGATCAAGATCGAACCATATGATTTCCAAAATGCTACACCAGATACAACATATTATGTAGTTCTCCCTACAAATGCCTACCTTGATCCTGACAATCCATATACGGGGATGCCATCTAATGCAAAGGTTTCTTACATGAATGTTAATGGAATCAACGTGGTAAAGATTGTTATCAATGGTGGTACCCGTGAAGACTATGCTAAGAAGTACATCACGCTGAACTTGGATAACTCCACTCTGGTTACAAACCAAAACCTGCAAAGTGGATATGCAATATACCAAGTTTCCCCAGCAGGACAAAAGCAATATTACTACTACAGCGATACCAATACGATGTCTCCACAATCAACGTATAGTTCTGTTTCGTTAGGGGGTAAAAGTTACAAGACACTCCCATTTGTAGAAAACAATACTAATGCATTTAGTCTTTACAGTGGATCCTGGAACTTGGTTTCTTCAGTTGTTACTACAATCACTACTGAATCACAAGGTAACCAAAACTCAGATTTCGGCCCAGCAGGTAAGTCTGATGATAAGGGTGACGATACAATTCGTTTCTCTTCATCATTAGTTAACGGTGATCCAAATCCAATGAAGGGTGTTACTGACATTATCCAAATGCCAAACACTTCTGATGGTAAATCTGAATTCGACTTCCAATTGGGCAAGCAAGTTAAGGTATACGATGTTACTACTAACACCGATATCACTAGTCAGGCCAAGATCTACTACACAACTAAGGAAGATTACAAGACAAAGAAGATGTCTGAAATTGACTCTACAAATTGGAAGAGTGAATTCTCAGAAACAGCCCCAGAAGATCTTTCCACTGTAACTGCGGTTGCTGTAGAACTTCCAGACATTCCTACTCAACACTTGTTCAGAATTATTGTTGAAGGTACCGAACCAAACTTCAAGAATGATGCCGGAAAGACTGCTTATGTTGCCAACAAGATCTGGGGTGACACACTCTTACCTAAGAACATCGAATTAGGTAAGACATATACTACAAGTGATACCTCTGTTTCAGCTAAGTTGACAATTGTCGGTGATTCTACAATTCACGTAAATATGAACTACACTGATCCAGACGGTACAGTTCATACGATCGAAAATTATGATGTCGTATTGCACGATAACGTCGACAAGTTGACTAAGACTAACGTGCTGACTTCTGTATTTGGTACTGACCCAGATACTTTGAGCAAGTACGGTGTAACACCTGATACAATCAACAGTCTTAACGATAACCCTGACTTCCGTGCTCAATTGATCAAGAAGTACCCTGGATTAAGTGACTACGCCGTTGATTTCACCAAATTAAACGGCCCAGATAGCTCAACTCTTCCAAAGGGTGACTGGGATCAAACAGTTAAGTACTACTTCGATGGCAATACAGTTAGCCTTACATTGACTAAGCTGGAACACTACACTGACACAGTTACTATTAACCGTGACACTAAGTTCGTTTCTAATGCTGATGGAACTACGCTTGAGACCAATGATACTGAAAATGGTTTAGGTACTAAGTCTACAAACGTCACTTACGATCCACTGACTGACCACTACACAGTTGATCAAAGTGGGGACAAGCTGCAATACAGCAACTACACTCCAACGGCGCAAATTGGTAACTACAAGATTGATTCTACTGATACTACCTTGGCCGGTCCTACTGCAGATGATATCAACAAGGTATTAAGCGACAACGGTAATACTCTGTTCGATAAGACCAACAAGAATGGTTACACTGTCGACATGACCAAGAAGAGTGACGGTACTTACGATGTTCAATTGACTTCCAACCCTGAACTTGCGGCTGGTGCGGTTAACATCATTTTCCATCAAGTAGCTCACTACAACCCAATTTACACTGTGACTACCAGTCGTGACACTAGCTACGTATCAAATAAGACTGGCGAAGAAGTGCAAGCGGACAAGACTCAAAATGGTCTCAGCACTTCATCCCTCAACACGACTTACGATCAAACTAGCCATGCTCTGACTTCAAAGACTAATTTGCCAACCACTGTAAACTACGGTACGCAAAGCACTGATGTTATATCTGGCTACACTTTGGATTCTGCTGATCAAACTCTGACTGGTCCTCAACAAGCTGACCTGCAAAAGGTATTGAATGACAACCAGGCTCAATTATTTGACGGTAGTGCTACTACTGGTTTCACTGTGACTGTAACCAAGGACGCTAATGGTAGCTACACTAGCTCTGTAGAAGCAAATTCTGCATTGCCAGCACACACCATTTCAGTTGTCTACAAGGAAACCGCTCACTACAACCCTAATGTTGAAGTGACTGTTAGCCGTGAAACTAGATATGTAAATGATTATGATGGTAGTACATTACAAGCACCTACTGTAAACAACAATTTCAGTAGTGCAACATTAACTACACAATATGATCAAAATACTCATGAAGTTAAGTATGTAAGCAATGTTCCATCTAGCTTCACTTACCCAACACTTTCTGCTCCTCAATTTGAAGGCTTGAAGGTAATTGATGATGGTCAAGACTTGCGTGGTCCAAAAACTGAAGATATCCAAAATATTATCACTGCTAACCAAGCAACGTTATTTAATGCAAACAATACTAGTGGGTACCGTTTAGAAATAACACGGAATTTCGATAGTTCATTTACGCCTAAGTTGATCCTTGACCCATCTATTGAAGCAGGCAAGGTTTCAGTAGTGTTCATCGATATCGCACACTACAACCCAATCGAAACCATCCACTTCAGCAAAGAAACTAAGTATGTTTCAAATGCCACTGGTAAGGAAATTAAGAATGCAACCCAGGATACTTTCCACTCAGCACCATTTTCAGCTGAATACGACGCGGATACTCATGAATTCAAGAGTGTCTACTTCGCTGGACAAACAGGTGTGGATGATTTCCAATACTCATCTGAAAACTCACCAGCCATTGATGGATACAAGGTTCAATCAAGTGATGAAACTCTTGATGGGTTAACAGGTATGGACGTAATGCTCCTGCTGGTAAAACACCAAAATGAACTTTACGCCCAAAGCAACACCACTGGTATGCGTGTTGATTTCAGCAAGGACGGAGATGGCTTCACGTCAACAGTGACTGCTGATCCAACTCTTAAGAAGGGTGAAGTGACATTCGTTTACCACCAAGTTGCACACTACAACCCAATCTACACTGTGACGACTAGCCGGAACACTGATCGCGTATCTGACAAGTCCGGTGAAAATCTTGCGGAAACCGAAGCAGAAAACAACACTGCCAGTGCCAGTCTCGACACGGTTTACGATGCAACTACTCACCAAATGACTAGTCACGACGCTCTGCCAGCTAACATCCAATACGCTGACAAGGCAGTTCAAGACAACATTTCTGGTTACACTCTCAACACTGCAGATTACGCATTGCATGGCCCACAAAATTCCGACTTAGCATCAATCATCGACGCTAACAAGGATCAACTCTTTGCCGGGGATGCAACGACTGGGTTCACGTTGACTGTAACCAAGGGCGACAACGGCTACACTGGTACTGTGACTGCAAACAACAACTTGTCAGCACACACCATCGCCATTGTTTACAACGAAACCGCACACTTCAACCCAACTGCACAAGTTACGGTTAGCCAAGAAATCCAATACGTATCCAACGAAACTGGTAAGGCTGTCCACGATAGTGATAACAATGCTGACTTCAATAAGGCAACCATCAACACGGAATACGACGCCCAAAGTCACACAATCAAGACGATCGGCTCTGTTCCAGAAGACTTCGACTACCAAAACGTCGATGCGCCAACTGTTGCTGGTTACACCGTTGACGACGCCGACAAGACTCTGACTGGACTTCAAGATACTGACATTCAAAAGATCTTGGACGACAACAAGGATACGCTCTTCGCTGCAGACGCTACTCACGGATACAAGGTTGATGTGACAAAGGATGCAGAAGGTACTTACAAGACGGTCGTGAGCGAAGACACTGATCTTCAACCAGGCCAAGTTTCTATCGTGCTCCACCAAGTCGCACACTACAACCCACAAGTGACTGTGAATGTCAGCCGCGAAACTAGCTACGTTTCATCTAAGACTGGTCAACCGGTACAAGACAAGACCACAAGCTCAGACTTCAACACTACGACGGTCGACACTACTTACGATCAAACTAGTAACGAATTCAAGAGCATGACTGATCTGCCATCAACACTCAACTACCCAGATACCACTTCTCCAGCGGTTCCTGGATACGATGTTGATACCAACGACCAAACTCTTAAGGGCTTGACGAGCGAACAAATCCAAAAGATCCTGACTGACAACCAAAGCAAGATCTTCAACGGCAGCACTGATAATGGTAAGCGGGTAGATGTCAACAGCGACGGTAGCGTAACTGTGACTGAAGACGAAAGCCTCGCACCACACACGATTTCAGTGGTATACCACGAAACTGCGCACTACAACCCAGTTTCATCTGTTGAAATCAGCCAAGTAGTCGACTATGTATCAAATGCCACTGGCAAGAACATCGCCGACGAAACTGACGAACCAAACATCGCTACCACGAACCTGCCTACGACTTACGGATCCGATCAATCATTGACTGGAATCGGCACGGTGCCAGAATCTTTCCACTACAATGACGTTCAACCATCCGCAACTCTTCCTGGCTACACGCTCGATGACAACGACAAGACGATCGCTGGTATGACTGATGGGGATATCCAAAAGATCTTGGATGACAACAAGGCCACACTCTTCGCATCCGACGCTACCCACGGCTACAAGATCGACGTGACTAAGGATGCAGAAGGTAACTACACTACCAAGCTGACTGAAGATGACACACTTCCAGCAGGTAAGGT
>JAUMUB010000035.1:7086-9482 GCA_030530905.1 Bifidobacteriaceae bacterium
GTGAAGATCAGTCGCGACGTCACATACGTTTCCAACAAGACTGGCGAACCAGTTCAACCTGCAAGCGATACTGACGTAAACACTACGACTGTTCAAACCCAATACGACCCAACGAGCCATGCGATCACCGGCTTCAGCAACGTTCCATCTGACTTTGATTACCCAGAAGTAACTTCTCCTTCAGTCGATGGTTATGCGGTTGATACTCCGGACGCTACAATGCCTGGTTTATCAAGCACCGACCTGCAAAAGATCCTTACTGATAACCAAGACAAGCTCTTCGATGGCAATAACACTCACGGTATGCGGGTAGACGTCAAGAGCGATGGTACTGTTACTGTTACTGAAGACGACAAGTTGCCAGCTGGTTCAATCAATGTGGTTTACCACCAAGTAACTCACTACAACCCAGCTTCAACTGTCAAGGTCAGCCGTGACGTCACATACGTTTCAAACGAAGACGGAAAGGCAATCGCTGATCCTACTGAAACGAAGGACTTCAACTCCGCAAGTGTGACTACGAATTACGACCAAGATTCTCACGCGGTTAAGGACATCACCACTGTGCCAGGTAGCTTCAACTACGGTACGGTTGATACTCCAAGCGTGCCAGGTTACACAGTAAATCACGGAGATGAAACTCTTCCTGGATTGTCCAGTGACGAACTGCAAAAGATCCTTGACCAAAACAAGGACAAGCTCTTCGCATCTGACGCAAAGCACGGTTACCGTGTTGATGTAACGAAGGATGGCGACAGCTACAAGACAACCTTGACTGAAGACGATACGCTTAAGGCAGGGGACGTAAATGTTGTCTACCACCAAGTTGCACACTTCAACCCAATCTACACTATCGATCAAAGTCGGGAAACCACTTACGTTGATAACATGACGGGGGAAAGGGTAACTAGCGATAAGAGTGAAAACAAGGCGAAGACCACCATTGTAACTACCATTTACGATGGTGACACTCACCAAGTCACTAGTGTCACTGACTTGCCATCTGAATTTGGCTACAGTGAAGAGAACACACCTTCAGTAGATGGATACAAGGTCGAAGAAGGGGATAGTAAGCTCGACGGACCAAGCCAAGCTGACATCCAAAAGATCTTGACTGACCATGAAGTTGAACTCTTCTCACCAAGTCACACTACTGGTATGCGTGTAGACATCACTAAGGACGGTGATCACTACGACGTTAAGATTAGTGAAGACCCAACTGTTGCTTACCGTCACGTATCAGTTGTTTACCACGAAACTGCACACTTCAACCCTAACTTTGAAGTAAGCATTAGTCGTGAAACTTCATACAAGTCCACAGCTACTGGCGAAGACGTACAAAAGCCTTCTACCAGCACCGACTTCAATACTACGACGATTAGCACCACTTTCGATCACGACCACAAGATCACCGGTATCAGTACCGTTCCATCCGACTTCGGATACAGTACTGAAACTACTCCGGAAGTTGACGGTTACACGATCGATAAGTCATCTGAAACTCTTGAAGGTCCATCAGATTCTGATATTCAAAAGATTCTGACCGATCATGAAACTGAATTGTTTGCAAGTCACGAGCACGGTATGCGTGTTGACGTAACTAAGGACGGCGATTCCTACAAGGTAGTCGTTACCGAAGACGACACGCTTCCAGCAGGTAAGATTTCTGTGGTTTACCACCAAACCGCTGACTACAACCCTCTGTACACTCTCAGCATCAACCGGAATACCGATTACGTTGGTGCAGACGGTTCAGCACTCAAGGATCCAACTTCAGAAACTAACCTCAGCAATGGCTCTGTGACCGTTGTGTACGATCCAATCACTCACAAGGTAATTTCAGTTGGCACCTTGCCAGATGGCTTTGGTTACACTGACTTCAATTCACCTGAAATCAGCGGCTACAACCTCAACCCATCCGACAAGACTATCGCCGGTCCAACCGCCGAAGAACTTGCTAAGATCCTCGACGATCACAAGGATGAAATCTTCAACGTCAACCACAAGTACGGCGTGCGGGTAGATATCACCAAGGACGGCGACCAATTCATCGTTACAGTTACCGAAGACTCATCACTTGAAAAGGGTACTGTCTCCATCTTCTTCCACGAAACTGTTCACTATAGTCCAATCGTTGAAGAATCTGGCAACACCGCAACTGGTAGCACTTCATCTACTACAACAGTAGGTGCAGGTACCGCTACCGGCTCAAAAGCCCAATCCAACGCCAAGACATTGCCACAAACTGGTAATGACTCCAAGGGTTCAGTAATCGGACTCGCATTAGCATCCGTTGCTGGATTGATGGGACTTACGGGTACTCGTAAGAAGAAGCAAGATTAATATTTTATAGAAAAGGAATACATATGGTTTTGTATTCCTTTTTTCTTCACTTA
>JAUMUB010000036.1 GCA_030530905.1 Bifidobacteriaceae bacterium
GAGCCCTGATGGAATGTACGAGAAATAACATCAAGCTGCTGTTCCTTAGTAAGCTTAACGAAGTTTACTGCGTATCCAGACACACGAACTGTTAAGTGTGGATACTTTTCAGGATGTTCTACAGCATCTTCCAACTGCTCTTTGCGAAGAACGTTGATATTTGCATGGTATAAGCCATGGCCATTACCAGCATCCAGAATACCAACTAGATTATCAATACGCTCATCTTCACTGCGACCTAATCCATCAGGGGTGATGGTGTTGGTCAAAGAAATACCATCAAGAGCATCATTGTAATCAATCTTACCAACGGAGAACATGGAAGGAAGCATACCGTGAGCATCCATACCGTTTTCTGGGTTTGCACCTGGAGAGTATGGGGTACCCTTCTTGTGACCTGATGGGAAGGAACCAGTGTTCTTACCATACTCAACATTAGAGGTGATAGTAAGAATAGACTGGGTTGGAACTGCACCACGATATGTTGGCAAGCCCTTAATCTGACCCATTACAGTGCTTACAATCCACTTAGCAATATCGTCTGCACGATCATCATCATTACCATAGATTGGGAATTGACCTTCAGTGCGATAGCCTACTACCAAATCATCATCAGCACCCTCAACATACTCATATTCATGGCCTGGCATATCCTTTACTTCCTTATTAGTGATTGGATATACCTTTGCATACTTGAGAGCTGCAAGAGAATCAGCTGCAATCGATAAACCTGACATACCGCAACCGAGAGTACGATATACTTCCTTATCATGTAAAGCCATCTCTACTGATTCGTATGCATACTTATCATGCATGTAGTGAATAATATTCAATGCTTCGATGTATGTCTTAGAAAGCCATTCGAGAGCAGTTTCGTAGTTTGCCTTTACTTTCTCATAATCTAAAGTGCCATCAGCTTCAGGCTTGATTGGATCGATAACTCCCTTATCGATAACTTGCAAGCCGTTCATCTCATCACGACCACCGTTGATTGCGTAAAGCAAAGCTTTTGCAGAGTTAACACGTGCTGCGAAGAACTGCATTTGCTTTCCTACACGCATTGGGGAAACGCAGCATGCGATTGCAGCGTCATCGCCCCAGTGAGAACGAATATCCTTATCGGACTCGTACTGGATTGCGGAAGTATCGATAGAAATCTTTGAGCAGAAGCGCTTATAGCCTTCAGGAAGCTTTGGATCCCAGAAGATTGTAATGTTTGGTTCAGGTCCAGGTCCTAAGTGCTCTAAAGTTAAGGTGTTGAGCAAACGGAATGAAGTCTTAGTAACCATTGGTCGGCCATCATCTGCAAAGCCTGCGTCTGACCATGTTGCCCAATATGGATCACCAGAGAAGATGTTGTCATAATCCTTGGTACGAAGGAAGCGAACAATACGCAACTTCATAACAATCTGATCAATGATTTCCTGTGCATCAGTTTCGTCGATAAGACCATTCTTCAAGTCACGCTCGAAATATACATCGAAGAATGCAGAATTACGTCCGAAGCTCATTGCAGCACCATCTTGGCTCTTGATAGATGCAAGATAGCCCATATAGGTCCACTGTACTGCTTCAACTGCGTTCATTGCAGGACGAGTTAAGTCTAAACCATATTCATTGCCAAGAGCGATAAGCTTCTTCAATGACTTAATCTGCTCATCATGCTCTTCACGGAAACGAATCCAATGTTCGATCTCTGGCTCTGTGAAATCATTACGATATGGAATTGAATCCTTGTCGCGCTGCTTAAATTTAATCAACGCATTTACACCATACAAAGCCACACGGCGGTAATCGCCGATAATACGACCGCGACCATATGAATCTGGCAAACCGGTTAAAATCTTGCTGTGACGTGCAGCTTTAATCTGCTTTGTATACACACCAAAAACGCCGTCGTTATGTGTTTTACGATACTTAGTGAAAATCTTTTTTACTTCTGGATCTGGTTCTTTTCCAGCTTCCTTAAGAGCCTGCTCGACCATGCGCCAGCCACCATTTGGCATCATTGCACGCTTGCAAGGTTCATCAGTTTGTAAACCTACAATAACATTATCAACTTCAGGGCTTTCAATATAACCTGCTGGGAAAGCATCAATATCTGCAGGAGTATGAGTATCAACATCATAAATACGACGTTCACGTTCTACTGCTAAATAATTATCATCAAGATACTTCCACATGTGACGGGTTTTCTCAGTTGAATTAGCCAAGAAAGATTCATCACCCTCGTATGGTGTGAAGTTCTTGACAATAAAGTCTCGAACGTCAATGTCTTCCTGCCAGTTACCGCCAACGAAGCCATTCCATGCTTTCTCGTTAAGCTCCTGAGCAGAAAGTGCTGTTGTTTCTACTGCTGTCATACTGACTCCTAAAATTTGGGCATCGCGTCTTTACGATTGCTTTCTATTTCATTTTAGATATTCCCATATAAATTCACGATGAATTTTCTGTGAATTGTCTCACATTTTAATTAATTGCAATAGCTTAATTTTAATATATTAAGGTTTTTTGTTGAAAAATAAAGGTTTTAGCAATATCATCGTAAATCCAAAAATCCGAAAAATTCATGTGATTAAAGTCACATTTTTACCAATATGATTAAAAAATGCAAGAACAAGCAATACAAACCATTGTAAATATGTGATGTAGCTTATATTTTACGCATTCCATGAGCGATCCTGCTTCTCCCAAGCAAGATTGCGCTCACGCACAATTTCCATTGCACGAATTGCATCCTCCTTAGTCGCATACGGACCCATGCGAACCTCGGCAGGAGAAACCATACCAAACTCAGGCTGCTGAGTTTTTATATTGTAATACCATTGTTTTTCGCTGCTCATACTAATCCCACTACTCCTTAAAAGCATTTGTAATAGGAAGTCGACGATCTCGTCCAAATGCTAAAGAACTCACTTTTGGACCAAGAGGATACTGACGGCGCTTCCACTCAGCACGATCCACAAGACGCATAACAGTATCAACAGTTTTCTCGTCAAACCCATCAGCCAATAAATCCGCACGACCATGAGCATGTTCAATATACGCTGCCAAAACTTTATCTAAAAACTCATATTCAGGTAAAGAATCACTATCTTTCTGATCAGGACGCAATTCAGCACTTGGCGCTTTGACAATAGAATTCACTGGAATAAGCACACTAGATTCACCCGATGGTTCAATATTTTCTGAACCGACCATGCGCAATTGTCCAACACCGACACCTTGTTGAGCAATATTATTACGCCAACGTGAAAGCTCCCAGACGCGAGTCTTAAACACATCTTTAATCGGAGCATACCCTCCAACAGCATCTCCATAAATTGTTGAATAACCACACGCCAACTCAGACTTATTACCGGTTGCTAATGCCAACAAATTATGTGAATTTGAATATGCCATTACTATTACGCCACGGATTCGAGCTTGAATATTCTCCTGCGCAATACCTGAAAGATGAAGTTGATTTTGATACGTGTTGAAAATTGGTTCAATAGCTTGTACTTCATAATGCGCATGTAGATTCTGAGCTAAATCATAAGCATCATCTTTTGAACCATCAGACGAATACATGCTTGGCATAGAGATACCCCAGATATTCTCTCCCCCACACGCATCTGCTGCCATAGTCGCCACCAGTGCTGAGTCAATCCCACCAGATAAACCTAAACAAACTCCAGTAAAATGATTCTTACGCATATAATCTCTAAGACCAAGCACACAAGCCACATACACTTCTTCATCGCTACTACGTTCAGCAGCAATAGTAGAAACTGTTTGCTCATTCTTCTGTGAATCAAAATCAAAATAATCAAGCGACTCTACAAAGGTATCACTGCGCTGTAAAAGGGTGCCTTGCTGATCAATAACAAAACTACCGCCATCAAACACTAAGTCATCTTGACCGCCAACTTGATTGACATAAATAAGCGGAGCATTAACCTGCTTTGCACGACTTGCAGCTAATGCATAACGAACATGACGTTTACCCTCCTCATAAGGAGAAGCATTAATCGTTACAAGAGTATCAATCTGCTCATGCTCTAACTCGCTAATAGGAAGACCATCTCGCCATAAATCTTCGCAAATTGCAAAACCTAAGCGCACGCCGTCAACATCTAGTACTAAGGCTTTATCACCAGCGGAAAAAATTCGATTTTCGTCAAAAACACCGTAATTAGGCAAGAAATGCTTATCATATCCTGCCCAAACAACACCTTCATGAAAAACAACAAGTCGATTACGCGGCTTCTCTTCATCAGGATCAGTACCGATAGTGCCGCACACAACGTACAAACTGCCATAGCCCTCAGCTTGTAACTGTTCAGCTACATTATTAGCAATATCCCAAGCTTCGCGTCTGAAAGTGGCACGTAAAGCTAAATCTTCTACAGGATAACCAGTAAGTGTCATTTCTGGAAATACTACGACATTTGCGTCCTGGGTTGCAGCCTGTCGAACATTATTTATAATTGCTTTCGCGTTAGCATGAATATCGCCAACGCAAGTATCAATCTGAGCTAATGCAAAACGAAGTTGTGTCATGCGTACCATTGTAATTGAGGAACATCACAAACAGAATAATCGTACAAGAATAATCCTATGATAATATGCATTAATATGACGGTAAGGAATAATATGCATAATACAAAAATCGCTTTTTTTGACATTGATGGCACACTCACCAGCTTTAACACACATACTGTGCCACAATCGACAATACGAGCATTACAAGCCTTACAAAATAATAATATTCTTATCTCAATTTGCACTGGACGCGGCCCATCACAAGTAAAACCAGTACTAGATTTAATCCCTATTGAATTTGATGTGATCGTAAGCGCAAATGGGCAATATTGTTATAATCAAAAAGAAATAATCCACAAGCAAGCACTCGATGTTAAAGATGTAGAACATATCGTTCAATGGTTAGATGAACACCCTCAAATTCGCGCAAACTTTTGCGAAGAAAACTATACTTACCTAAATCATATTACCGAGCAAGTGCGCAAAGAATATGCTGGATTAGGGAAAACCGCAGGTGAATTGTACGAGGATAACCCTCATACGCGCATAAAAAATCACGAGACCTTGCAAATCAGCCCTTTTGTCAACCCAGCAGAAGAACAAGAATTACTACAATATTGTCATAATGTGCAAGCTGTTCGCTGGGTAGATTCTTTCGCTGACATATTACCGCCCAATGGCGGAAAACACGCTGGAATTCAAGCCGTACTCAATTACTACGGTTTTACCAAAGACCAAGCTATAGCATTCGGTGATGGTGGCAACGATATGACAATGCTTGACTATGTAGGAACGGGCGTTGCAATGGGAAATGCAAATCCAATACTGTTTGAACATGCTGATTTCGTCACAAAATCTGTAGATGAAGATGGCATTGAATACGCGCTCAAAACACTTCACATCATTTAATAATACTATTAGAAAAGTGCAGTAAAGCGATTATATGCATTAAAATTTTTCTCAAGTATTTGCGCTGTGTGAAAAAATGTGACAAACTTACCTCATGACTAAAATTATTATGCACACCTCTGAGGGTGATATTCATATTAACTTATTTGACGATAAAGCTCCTAAAACTGTAGAAAATTTTCTTGGTTTAGCAACAGGAGAAAAAGCGTGGAAAGACCCATTTACAGGCGAACAATCACACGAGCCTTTCTACAATGGTTTAACTTTCCACCGTATTATCAAGGATTTCATGATTCAAGGCGGATGTCCTTTAGGTAATGGCATGGGTGGTCCAGGATTTGAGTTTGATGACGAGATTGACCCATCACTTACTTTTAACAAGCCTTATCTTCTCGCTATGGCAAACGCTGGATTACGTCGCGGTGCTGATGGAAAACCACACGGTACTAACGGTTCACAATTCTTCATTACCACAGTAAACACTGAGTGGCTTAACGGTCATCACACTATTTTTGGCGAAGTAGCAGATGACGATTCAAAGAAGGTTGTAGACGCTCTCGAGTCTGTCGCTACTGACTCTCATGATGCTCCACTCGAACCAGTTGGAATTCTCAGCATTGAAGTAGTACAGTAAAACATCTATACATTAGGAAAAGCCACTCAATCGAGTGGCTTTTTACATATCAGAATACAAATTTTAATGCGCATTCATTTTACGCAAACGAGGCTCAGCAGATCCCTTAGCTCCCGTAAGACGATACACATCAAAAACACCTTCAATCTTACGCACAGCAGCAAGCAACGTATTTAAATGCTGAGGATCAGCCATTTCAAATGAGAATTGACTTGTTGCCACACGATCAGCACCTGTCGAAATAGAGCCAGTCATAATATTTACACCATGATCAGAAAGAACACGTGTAATATCAGAAAGTAAATGTGGCCTATCCAATCCCTCAACCTGAATCTTTACCATGAACAAGCCCTTGGCATTCGTCCATTCCACCGACACCACGCGATCAGGCTGATTCTTTTGCAATTCAATAATATTTTGACAATCACTACGGTGCACAGAAACACCTTGATTACGAGTGATAAAGCCAATAATCTGATCACCTGGAACAGGAGTACAGCATCGGGCTAATTTTACCCAAATATCGCCAACACCTTGCACAGAAACACCTAAGGAATCGCCTTGATTGCCTTTAGATTCTCGACGAACTGTTAATCCCTCGCGCTCAGCTTCCTCAGCAACCTCATCACTGCCATAATCTTTCACCAAATGTGCAATCACATTTTGAGTGGAAATCTGCCCCTCGCCGATAGCCGCAAAAACAGTGTCTTCATTCGGTAAACCTAAATCATCAGCTAAGCCAATAATAGATTGAGGAGATATAAGAGCGCTTACTGGAAGATTACGTTTGCGCAATGCACGAACAAGTTCGTCACGCCCCTCTTCAATAGCTTCAGTACGACGTTCCTTGCTGAACCACTGACGAATCTTATTACGAGCTTTCTGACTTTTAACAAAGCTCATCCAGTCACGAGAAGGACCAGCAGTATCAGATTTAGAAGTTAAAACTTCAACCGTATCTCCACTTTGAAGCTGAGTATCCAACGGAACAAGACGGCCGTTTACACGCGCACCCATAGTACGATGACCAACTTCAGTATGCACAGCATACGCAAAATCTACAGGTGTAGCATGTGCTGGTAGAGAAACAATTCTACCTTTTGGCGTAAATACATATACCTCTGCTGAACCTAAATCTTCTTTTAAAGAGCCTAAAAACTCATCTGAATCAGGAGTTTCACTTGTCCAATCAGCTAACTGTTGAATCCACTTAAGATTATCAGCTTCGCTTAACTCCTGATGCTCACCAGATTCACGGTTGCGATCTTCTTTATCGGGCGCACTTAAAGCACGACCTGCCTGACCATTAGCCTTATACTTCCAGTGCGCAGCAATACCAAACTCTGCTCTACGATGCATATCCCAAGTTCGAATCTGAATTTCAACAGGTTTACCACCAGGGCCTACAACTGTTGTATGCAAACTTTGATACATGTTCAACTTAGGCATAGCAATATAGTCTTTAAAACGACCTGGAATAGGGCTCCAACGCGCATGAACAGCACCAAGCGCAGCATAACACTCAGTTATAGTGTTAACAATAATTCTCACCCCAACAAGGTCATATATATTCGAAAAATCATGACCACGAACAATCATCTTCTGATAAATCGAATAATAATCTTTAGGGCGTCCACTAATCGTAGCAGTAATTTTTTGAGCCTCTAAATCCTCATTCAGTTCAGCTAAAATCTGTTGCAAATATACTTCACGCTGTCCAGCGCGCTGTGCAACCAACATCACGATTTCATTATAAATTTTAGGATAAAGGGTTTTGAAACTCAGCTCTTCAAGCTCAGTTTTAATAGCATTCATACCAAGACGATTAGCAAGAGGAGCATACACATCAAGAGTTTCACGAGCTTTTTTCTGTGCACTAGAAAGCTTCACATACCGCCATGTACGTGCATTATGCACACGATCTGCAAGTTTTACCACAAGAACTCGCACATCACGGCTCATAGCCACAACCATTTTACGAATTGTTTCTGCCTGAGCAGAATCACCATACTCCATTTTTGACAGCTTGGTAACGCCATCAACAAGACCTGCTACAGTTGCACCAAACTCCTCCTGACACTCCTCCAAAGTGTATGGAGTATCCTCCACAGTATCGTGCAACAAACCTGCAGCAACAACCAAAGATCCCATACCTAAATCAGCAAGAATTTGAGATACTGCTAACGGATGGATAATATAAGGCTCACCTGATTTACGACGTTGAGATGAATGCTGAGCGACAGCACGCCTATAAGCTCGCTCCAATATGCTTAAATCCTCATCAGGGTGATGATATTTGCACATTGCAACAATAGGCTCCAATGGGTCAAGATATTCACCGCTTATTTCGCATCCAAGCATATTTGCAGAACGAATTTCATCAAGCTCTTCACCCATTTTACACCTCCTTTACTGCCTTAATCTTATTGCCTAATAATACACAAAAAAAGAAAATTAAGCACTATGAACGCCAGTAGAACCAAAACCATGCTCACCGCGGTCAGAATCAGGTAATGATTGTGCAGGAATAAATTCTGCTTCAACATAACGCTGAATTACCAGCTGCGCAATACGGTCGCCTGGTTCAAACACAGCAGTATTTTCAGGATCAAGATTAATTAAAGGAACTTTAATTTCTCCTCGATAACCAGCATCAACTGTACCAGGAGCATTTAAAACAGTAACTCCCTGCTTTGCTGCTAAACCGGAGCGAGGGTGTACTAACGCTACATAACCAGCAGGAAGAGCAATTGCAATTCCTGTCGACACAAGAGCACGCTCAAAAGGCTTCAACTCAAAGTGTTCTGTAGTGCGTAAGTCAGCTCCAGCATCACCTGCATGAGCATAATGAAGATATGGCTCGCTTGAGTCTAGTGACTTAACTAATACCTCAACACTCTCAGGCTCATTATATGCCTCATCATATGCCATTTAAGCAGCACACTCCTTGCACACAGGCTGACCATCATCCATATGATCTAACTGACTGCGATGTTTTACCAAGAAGCATTGTGAGCAAATAAATTCATCACCCTGCATAGGAATAACAGTTACAGACGAATCCTCATTACTTAAATCTGCGCCTGGTAACTCATAATCTTCTGCAAGTGCGTTCTCATCATCATCGATATCACTTGCATTATTCTGAGAATTACCACGAAATGCGCGTACTGATTCTTCATCGTCATCTTTGCTACGAGAAGAAATATCATAATCTTGTGCCA
>JAUMUB010000037.1 GCA_030530905.1 Bifidobacteriaceae bacterium
CTCTTTGTTACGCTATTAATTTCATGAAGAAATTCCACACACGCCACACATTTACGTAATAACAACAAAAGAGCCGCTTAAAAAGCAGCTCAATATTTAAGTCAATACAATTTATATTTGCTTCATACGCTTTTCATGCCATAAACAATATCCGCCAAATACAGCAAGCCAAATCAAGCCGCCAAACGCTGGGATTCGAGTATCATCCGCAATAAATAGCGTAATATACACAAAAGCAAAGAATGCAATAGTAATAGCACCTGTTACTTTATGAGCAGGCATGATAAAACCATTAGGAATAAAATCAATCGATGCTCGATAACGGCGGTGTGCAATCATCGTCAAAATATAAATAAAAATAATCACCGCAGACGAGGCAGAAGCAAACAAAACAAACGCTCCCGAAATATGAGGAATAGCATTAATTATTGGTGAAAGTACGATAAGAGCAGCAGAAAGAAGAATTGCTCTAGCAGGAACCTTGCGACCAGACACCTTACCAAATTTTTGTATACGAGCAGAATCAGACTCCTGGGCTAGCTGATACAAATGACGGCCCGCAGAATACAGCAACGAATTAAGCGCAGATGAGGCAGCAGTAATCACCACGAAGAACACCAATCCTGCAGCCCAATTCAAACCCGCATACTGGAACACCAAAATAAATGGTGACGAAAAAGAACCATCCTTATGAGGAACAAATGCTGTCCAAGGAACAATAAGCATAATTGCAATAAGTGCACCAACGTAGAAAATAAGCACTCGGGCGATAATTTGGTTTACCGCTTTAGGAAGTACTTCACGGGGATTTTTCGTTTCAGAAACAGTGACCCCAACAAACTCAATCATTTCATAAGCGAAGAAAACCATCTGGAAGCTCATCAAAAAAGCAAGCCAACCATTAGGTGCAAACGAAAAATTATTTAACAGATTATCAAAACCCGCATGACCTGCAGGGCTTGCGCCATGAATAGTTTGCATGGCAGGATAATGAAAACCGATTACAACCATCACAATAGCGGTGACAATCATTGCTAGAATCAACGTAATTTTAATCATTGAAAACCAGAATTCAACCTCACCAAAAGCTTTCACAGCAATCAAATTCACTGTTGTAAGTGCAACGAGGAAACCAAGCTCAATAAGCCACTTCCACTGGGACAAATCAATGTTAAAAGTCGAGAAGAAAGTAACAAAATACGTGCTTACAGCGGTAATCTCCGTCATTCCGACAAGCATTAAAACAATCCAATACGACCAGCCGGCAAACTTTCCCCAACCGTCACCCAAATATTTATTAATAAAATTAATAAACGTGTGTTGGCTCGGATCACGGTACATCAATTCTCCGATTGCGCGCATTAGCAAAAACATAATAACGCCTACAGCGATATACACAAAAATAATACTTGGTCCAGTTAAGCTCAAAGACTTGCCCGAACCTAAGAATAAGCCAGTGCCAATCGTGCCACCAATTGCAATAAACTGCACATGACGGTTGCTTAGCGCACGCTCCATATGATTTTCTTTATCCAAAGTTTCAACCGATTTTAGAGAATTATTATTCGTCATTTTCCCCTTCTTCTATGCTTGCCCCAAATAGCATAGACAATTACTACCATTCTTTATTTTTTACATACTATTGTTCAATTATTACAGCAATAATACGAAAATTACATGCACATTGTACACTTTGAAATTCACGAGAACATAGTACAATAAATACAATAAACGCAGCAAATGCATAATATAACTGCAACGAAGCAGTACTATATGAAAGGTAATGTATGTTCATACCAAAACATTATGAGAACTTGTCCGTTCTACATGAAAACACCGAAAAACCTAGGGCTTATTATATTCCAACAGGACAAGCCATGAGCACAATTGGAGAACTACGCGAGCGCTCTACACGCTTTATCTCTCTTAACGGATTATGGAATTTTGCATACTACCCTAATTTATACGCCTTAGACGAGGAAGTTCAAAAAGATCATGCTGCGCATAAGCCTGCGTTTTACGAAAAAGATTATCAAGGAAATCTCGAACACACTTTAAACGGCAAACAACAGGTTCAAGTGCCAGCGACTTGGCAAGATTACGGCGTGGATATTGCGCATTACACTAACATACAATATCCATTTCCACTCGACCCACCTCATGTTCCAAATGAGAATCCTTGCGCAGTATATACAAAAAAATTCACTTATGAACAAGATGAAAATGCGCCAGAATGTTTCTTAAACTTTGAGGGCGTGGATTCATGCTTCTATGTTTGGCTTAACGGAAACTATGTTGGCTATTCGCAGGTATCACATGCAACAAGTGAATTTAATATTACTCCGTATCTTCAAAAAGAAAACACGCTTGTAGTCCTTGTATTAAAATGGTGTGACGGTAGCTATTTTGAAGACCAGGATAAATTCCGCAACAGCGGTATTTTCAGAGATGTATACCTGTTGCATCGATCTAAAACAGCAATACGAGATTTCAGAGTAACTACACCTATTGTCTGGAATAATAATCAGGCAAGCGAAGCTTTAATTCGCGTACAATACGACACTTATGATAGTGCAGAAGTAGTAGCACAAGCACGGTTGCAAGATAGTTCAGGCGCTATAGTCGCATCAGCACAGGCCACCCTTGATGAAGAGAACACAGGTTGCATTGAATTATCGGTTAGTACTCCAAAACTTTGGAATGCGGAACAGCCATACTGTTATACCCTCACACTCCACACGCCAAACGAATACATTACTATGCCTATTGGCATTCGAGAAGTTGAGGTTGATAATGGTGTTATAAAACTCAATAAGCAGGCAATCAAATTTAAGGGCGCGAACCTGCATGAGAGTGATCCTGTTACCGGTCCTGTTATCAGCGAAGAACAGCTCTTACGTGATTTACATATTATGAAAGCTCATAATATCAACGCTATTCGCACAAGTCATTATCCACAGGCTCCGAAGCATTATGATCTTTTTACACAATTAGGTTTTTATATTATTGATGAAGCTGACAATGAAAGTCATGGAACAACAAATGAGTACAACTCAGATGTAACCATTAAAGCAATCAACGAACGATGGAATAGGCTTATTGCTAATAACCCTGACTATATTGAATCAACTCTTGACCGTGCACAATTATGCGTAATTCGTGATAAAAATCAATCATGCGTGCTCATATGGTCAATGGGTAACGAATGTGCTTATGGTATAACTTTTGAAAAGGCTTTAGCATGGACAAAACAATATGATTCAACCCGTTTAACACATTATGAAAGCTCCCGCTACGTAGACAATGATCGTGAATATGATTTCAGCAATATTGATATTCATAGCCGCATGTATCCACCTCTAGAAGAAGTGGAACGATACTTCTCCAACGAGGGACCGCAAGGTGACGGCAGCAACGGTGATGACGGCAATAACGGAGAAAAACCGTATATCATGTGCGAGTATTCACATTCTATGGGTAATGGTGCAGGAGATTACGCTGACTATCAAAAACTCATATACGAACACCCACGCTTTGCAGGCGGTTTTGTGTGGGAGTGGTGCGATCATGCGGTATATCGTGGCACAACCGCTACTGGTGTTCGTAAATATGCTTATGGCGGGGATAGCGGAGAATACCCGCACGATAGCAATTTCTGCGTTGATGGCTTAGTGTACCCAGATCGCACACCTCATACTGGGTTGCGCGAATTAAAGAATGTTTTCTCACCGATCAAAATTGTTGGATATAACAATGAAAAACATTCATTAACCATCCACAATTACAGTGATTTTCTTAATACACAAGACTTCGCTTACTGTAGTTTTACAATTAGTGCTGATAATTCAATCATCGACAATGCGCAATGGACTTTAGGTGACAACGCAGAAGCGTCTAACGCGCTTCGCATTGCACCTCATGCTTCGTGCGAAATAACTATTCCGCAAGAAGTGTATGAACTAATACCATTCGGCACTAGCACCATTCGACTGGTTATGGAAGTACATGCTCTAAATAATCCGGAGGTTTTTGAAAAAGGTATTATTGGAGTTCAAGAAATACTATTAGGCGAAAGAACTACCGCATTAGAGAAAAATAGTATTCGTGCAACACAAAAAGCACTGTGTGATTCACACACAGAACAAAAAGATACAGTAGATTACTCTCAAACAGCTGATTGCATTATTATTAGCAACCAACATTTCACATATCGTCTCAGTAAGCTAACTGGTCTATTTACTTCAATAGTTCACAATAATCAAACATTTTTGACACGAGCTATGGAATGTAATATCTGGCGTGCTCCAACTGATAACGATATGTATATTAAAGCAGAATGGAAACGAGCAAAATACGATCACGCGTATTTGCACGCATATGAAGTGAATGTAGAACGTATTCAAAATACTGTACAAATAAAGGTTGAGGCGGCTGTGGTGGCACCAAGCGTTCAACCAATTGCTACAGTGCAAATATGCTGGCTTATTGATGCACTAGGAAATATTCATGCAGATATTCAAGCACGGCGTAATACAGATATGCCATTCCTTCCACGCTTTGGTGTTCGCATATTTACTCCGAATAATCTTGAATTATGTCAATATTCCGGATATGGTCCGTTTGAAAGCTATATTGATAAGCATCATGCAAGCACACATGGCGAATATTGTGCTAAAGTTCAAGATTTTTATGAGCCATATATTAAACCACAGGAATGTGGAAATCATCATGATTGTAATTGGGCGTACTTGTATGAGCCTAGTGGCATACAAAGCTTACGCATTGATGGAATTAGCTATGATGAGAATGCACAGCCATTCGTTTCTACGTTCGACTTCCAAGCATTGCCATACTCTCAAGAGCAGCTAGAACATACCGCACACAATTATGAGCTTCCTCAACACACGCGAGAGCATGTTGTTTGTATTGATTTCATGCAAAGCGGCGTTGGTTCAAATAGTTGCGGACCAGATTTGCAGAAGAAATATCAGCTCAATCATGCGAAAATTCATTACGGTTTTACTCTAAGCTTTAACAAGTGATGATGAATAAAACTGATGTGAAGCAATTCTCTTGAAAATTATTTATTGATTGCAAGAAAATAACAAATAGTAAAGCCCACTATATAGTGGGCTTTACTATGTATGAGTATAAATATTAAGCGTAATGCTTATGTATTACTGTACTTGTGTACGAGCAATCTTGCCATTGAAGGACTGTGCCTCGTCCTGATCTGCGACGCCATTGCTGTTCCATGAGAACATTGCGCGAAGCTTCGGTCCAACCTCTTCAATCTTTTCATGACTGTACTTCTCTTGCAATTCCTTGAAGTGAGGAGCACCAGCATCCTGATCATCAATGAATTCCTTAGCGAAGGAACCGTCCTGAATGCGCTGAAGATGATACTTCATGCGTTCGCGGCAATCCTCACCGATAACAGTGTTCACATAATCGCCGTACTGTGCAGTATCTGAACATGACCAGCGAGCCTTATTCAAGCCACCTTCGTTCATAAGATCAACAAGCATCTTCAATTCGTGGCAAACTTCGAAATAAGCAATTTCAGGCTGATAGCCAGCTTCGGTTAGAACCTCAAAGCCCATTTCTACAAGATGGTTCACACCACCCATAAGCACATTCTGCTCACCGAACAAATCAGTTTCAGTTTCTTCAGTAAAGGTAGTCTTAATAGCACCTGCACGCAATGCGCCAATACCTTTTGCATATGCAAGAGTAATATCCCAAGCATCACCCTTTGGATCCTGCTCTACAGCAACAACCACAGGAACGCCACGACCTGCAGCGTATTCACGGCGAACAATATGACCAGGTCCCTTTGGCGCAACCATGAATACTGGATGATCTGCAGAAGGCTTAATATAACCATAATGAATGTTGAAACCGTGTGCGAATGCTACTGCTGCACCTGGCTTAATATTAGGCTCAATTTCTTCAGTCCAAATTGTGCGCTGGTACTGATCAGGAGCCAAAATCATAATAATATCAGCTTCCTTAGCTGCATCAGCTACAGACTTTACTTCTAAGCCCTGCTCCTTCGCAAACTCAACAGACTTAGAAGTTGGACGCAAACCGACTACAACATCAACACCAGAATCACGCAAATTTAATGCGTGAGCGTGACCTTGTGAACCGTAACCAATAATTGCGACCTTCTTGCCCTCTAATACTGAAAGATCACCATCATTTTCATACCATATTTGTGCTGCCATTCGGGCACTCCTTTTTGTGTACTATGTACTTAAAAATAAATAAAATTAGAGGATTTTGTCCTACCGTGAATCTTATAGGAAATTACTTCATTCAAATATCGTCATTCCACTTTTTGGAATATATATTAAACAAAATAATATCGGACACAAAAACGGGTGATGTATTGCGTACACCACCCATTTTTGGTTTTAACTTTTAACCCTTAACAGCTCCAGATGTTACACCTGCAACAACGTAACGCTGTAAGAATACGTACAGAATTAATATTGGGAGCATTGCAAGCAATAATGCTGCCATCACAAGACCAATATCTGTAGAGTATGTTCCGTAGAAAGCTTGAGTTGCAATAGGAATTGTGTACAACTGTTTACGACCAAGAACTAAGGATGGCAGTAAGTAGTCGTTCCAGAATGCCATTGCATCAATAATGGTTACTGTTGCAACTGTTGGTTTTAACAATGGGAATACTATCTGCCAGAATGTACGCCACTTTGTGCAACCGTCAATATTTGCAGATTCCTCTAATTCCAACGGAATATTTGTCTTAATTGCGCCGTGAAACATGAACGTGGCCAGGGAGACTGAGAAGCCAACATGCATGAGAATTAATGTGATACGACTATTAAGCACACCAAGCATACCGCCATATACGGAAACTAAAGGAACCATAAGTACCTGGAATGGGATAACCATTGATGCGATCATTAAGGCAAATAATAGGCTACCGAACTTCCAGTGCGGATTACGAACAATAACATATGCTGCCATTGCAGAGAAAATAACCGTAAGAGTTGTTGCACTTATGGTAATAAATAGCGAGTTTCCAAATACCGTCCAGAAATTCATCTTTGACATTGCGCTTGGGAAGTTAGCAAGCGTAAAGCCATGTTCGCCAACAAGTGACAATGGTGATGATGTGATATCAGCACGGGTTTTAAAAACATTAACTACAACTATAAAGAATGGGAACACAAACAATAGCAACAAAATACACAATACAACCCATAACACTATATTTGTTACTACTTTGCGGCTGTTAGTAGGCTTAGCGTTACTCATGCTGCCACCTCACCCTTCTTACCAATGTAAACTTGTAGTACGCCAATCACAGCACAGATCACGAAAAGAATAAGTGCTTCTGCTTGGCCAACACCATAATTCTTGTAAACAAATGCTTGGTTATACACGTGCATTGCAGCAAGCACTGTTGAATTAAATGGCTCACCTTTTGTTAACGACAAGTTCAAATCATAAACCATGAAGCAACGAGTTGTACTTAAGAAAATGCATTGTACGAACGAGGAGCGCATAAGTGGAATAATTACTGACCACATTGCTCGAGTTTGAGTGCAACCATCAATAAGTGCAGCTTCCTTCAAGCTATTATCGACACTCATAAATCCTGCAACATAAATCAACATCATATAGCCTGCATACTGCCAGACAGATACAAGTATTAAGCAGAATAAAGCACCGTTTGGAGTAGATAATAGTGACGGAGTATTTCCACTTGCATTCATCATATCTCCAATTGCGACGAATGCACGGTTAAATACGAATTTCCAAACATAACCTAAAACAATACCGCCAATAAGATTTGGT
Organism: Bifidobacteriaceae bacterium; assembly: GCA_030530905.1. Classification (GTDB taxonomy): domain Bacteria; phylum Actinomycetota; class Actinomycetes; order Actinomycetales; family Bifidobacteriaceae; genus Bifidobacterium. The sequence goes on from JAUMUB010000037.1 coordinate 7,834, forward strand.
ATAAAGAATCCTGCTCGGAAAAAGTTTTGACCCTTAATACCTAAGGTCACTAAGTATGCCAAACCGAATGCAACAACATTTACCAAAATAACGGAAATTACCGAATACACTACTGTTCGACCTAGTGACTGCCAATAAGCAGTGTCAGCGAATGCTGCTTGATAATTTGCAAAACCAACAAAAGGCTTATCTAAAGAGACGCCGTTCCAGCTTGTGAACGTTAAATATAAACCATAGAAAAATGGAATTATAACAACCGCAAAAAATAAGACTCCTGCAGGCCCTGCAAACATTAGGAATTGTCCCATTTTATAGGATAGTTTATTATGCTTCATGATTCACCCCCGATTTTTAGGTAAGGGCGGCGATTCACCGCCCTTAACAAGTTAGCGTTTACTTAACTTCTTCGGAGAGAGTTGCTGACTTCCAATATTTTTGGGCTGCTTCAGCAAGCTGTTCACGATTCATGTCGTTAGCAAGATACTTCTGCATATCTGCGCCTAAGACTGAGTAATGATCATCTGGCATGTAATTATAGTTATCAATTAATGCATTATCATCAGCATACTTCTTAACAGATGCTCCCAAAGGATCAGCAGGTTTCAAAGTGTTATTCTTGAATGGGGATACGAGATAGCAATCATTTACGATGAAGCTCTTACCTTCTTCGTCATCAACAAGCCAGTTCAAGAATGCCTTTGCTTCTTTACGCTGAGTATCTGTTGTATTTTCGGAATTATCAATGAAGAAGAACTTAGATCCTCCACCAACAAGCTTCTTATTGGTACCATCATCTGTATTCTGTGGAACAGCCATCATACCTAAATTCTTTGAAGGATTATATTCCTTTAATACTGCCCAATCCCAATTACCACCAAACATAAATGCAATTTGACCTTCTGCTAACTTCTGCTCAGTTACTTCACGTTCTGCAGAGATAGCATTAGAAGCAGCATAGTTATTGCTCTTTAACACGTCGAAGGTGTCCATCAATTCATCGAATTTTGTGTTTGAAGCTAAATCGACAGTACCATCATGAAGCCCTTTAATAAAGGCTGATGGATCTGACTGCTCCTCATAAACTTGTGCTAAATAGTGGGCTGCTAAAGACCAATCTTCCTTCATCACACCAGTTGGATTTTCCATACCACCAGCTTTTAGTTCTTTGATTAAATCCTTGAACTTGTCCAAAGTGTCATAATCTGCAGGGTTGAAGTCTTTACCAGTAATCTTCTTAATTGCATCTGCATTGTAGATAATACCGCGAGCCTCAACTGAAACTGGGAAGCCGTATACTTTGCCATCAATGGAAATTGCTTGATCAGTCTGCTTTACCCAAGACTGATCACTTAGATCTACTGCATGTTCTTTTGCAAGTGCGTAAACATCTTTTGCATCAACCATTGAGATTGTGTATGGTTCTTTTGATGCGTATTTTGTTGCCATATGTGCTGCA
>JAUMUB010000038.1:0-4438 GCA_030530905.1 Bifidobacteriaceae bacterium
CGATCCTATTGCATTCTGAAAACCGTATACCAGCATAAATGAGAATACAATATCTGCAATCAAACCAACCCAAGACCATATTGACTTTGCAATAACCCAACGTCTAGCGGACGATTCAATAATAATAGGTGATTTTTTCTTCATCACTGACCTTTCAGACTTTTACTAACAAAATACATTAGTCTGACGTATACTCAAACATATGCAACCTAGCAAATTATTCGCCCCTATATTATATATATTATAAGTTTTAAATAAAAAATCTCATTGTATAAATCAAATCACACATAACCCCTTATTTCTTATTATCATAGAAATTAATAATGTCTACACAAGGATTGTAATAATGCAAGAAGTAACCGTACCAGGTAATATTATTGTCCACAAAAATGAAACACTTTATAATGTACTCACTGAACGCCTCGAAAATAATGGACCAGAAAGCATTATCGCAGAGTACAAATCTGGCGAAAACACGTGGGATCGAATCACTGCTGGTGAATATCATGAGCGTGTTTTGCAGTGTGCAAAAGGACTTATTGCGTTAGGGATTAATAAAGGCGACAGCGTGGCCATCTTTTCCTCGACTCGTATTGAGTGGGGCATTATGGATTTTGCACTAGCCTCTATTGGTGCTGTTAATGTTCCTATTTACGACACTGATTCCGCTTCTCAGGCTGAACAGATTATTGTAGACTCTCAAGTAAAACTTGCATTCGCAGATAATAAAGAACGCTACAACCGTTTAAATTCTTTTATTGATAAGCATGACAACTTTGAACGCATTCTCATGTTTGATTCAAATGCTTTAGGTGCTCTTGAAGGGTTAGGAGTTGCAGTTGCAGATGACGAGCTTGAAAAGCGAATTAACAGTGTACAAGCAGATGATCTCGCAACTATTGTATATACTTCCGGTTCAACTGGCACACCAAAAGGCGTGGAATTAACGCATAGAAACTTCTTATGGATTGTTCGTGCAGGATATTATTTAGTTCCAGAAGTCGTGTATGAGGATTCCCCTCGCCTACTTCTTTTCCTACCATTAGCCCATTGCTTTGCTCGTTACGTTCACTATTGTTCAATTGGATCAGATAACGGTGTTGTAGGCTATTTGCCAAGCACTAAAACATTGCTAAAAGATTTACGCACTTTCGAACCAACATATCTTTTAGGTGTTCCTCGAGTATTCGAAAAAGTATATAATGCTGCTTCACAAAAAGCTGGCTTCGGTGTTAAGGGTAAGATTTTCCATAAAGCTGCTGTTAGTGCGCGCCGTTGGTCTCGTATGATTGAGCGCGGCCAAAAACCTTCTACTCAAGAAGTAGCAGAACATATGCTGTATGAAACTGCCGTATATCGTAACATTCGCGGCGCATTGGGTAGCAGAATACGATTTGTTGCCTGCGGTGGCGCACCTCTTGATACAGAACTTGCACACTTCTTTGCCGGTATTGGATTAAAAATGATCCAAGGATATGGTCTGACGGAAACTGCCGCGCCATTCACAGTGACTCCAGTTGATGAAACTCTTATTGGCACTGTTGGCGGTGGCGCACCTGGTAGTTCAATCCGCATTGCTGATGATGGCGAAGTCCAACTTAAAGGCGATAACATTTTCCGTGCATATCATAATATGACTAAAGCCACAAAAGAAGCTTTTACTCAAGATGGATGGCTTAAAACTGGTGACTTAGGATATTTAGATGATGAAGGAAGACTTTTTATTAACGGTCGTAAAAAGGATATTATTATCACAGCAGGTGGCAAAAATGTATCCCCTATTCCATTAGAGCAGGAAATTATGAACTGCCCACTAGTCGAACATGCAGTAGTTTTAGGTGATAATAAACCATTTGTAAGCGCATTAATCACCTTAGACGAAGAAGGATTGCGCGGTTGGTTACGCTCACAACATATAAATACCGAAATTTCATTACAAGATGCTGCACGTAATGAAGACATTCGCGAAGAAATTCAAAAATATGTTGATAAGGCAAATTCCCATGTTTCTCGAGCAGAATCCATTCGAAAGTTTGCTATTTCCCCATCTCATTTCACACAAGATAATGCTTGCTTAACTCCTTCAATGAAAATTGTTCGTCCAAAAATTAATACAGTATTTGCTGATTTCATAGCAAAGAACATTTACACCAGAGGATAGTAAATATTAGATTGTAGGCTAAATTCGCATTAAAGAACGCCATAATAATATTTCGATATTGTTATGGCGTTTTTTATAAACAATAAGAGTACTTATAAATTCCATGAAAGTCGGTGCAAGTCGCTTGCGCCAAACTCTTGAATAGCATTTCTGTGCTGCTGCGAACCATAACCCTTATTATGATCCCATGCATAATGCTTATATTCTGGTTTCTGGGAAAGCTGAACCATAAGCGAGTCACGATATACTTTTGCAATCACAGCCGCAGCAGAAACTGTAGCACAACTGCGATCTGCTTTAACTTTGGTATGAATACGCGCTAATACTGGCACAATCGGAGCATCAAAGGTATTAACAATTTTAGTTATATAGTCAAATGGGCCATCGAGAATAGCTGAAATACGAATATTTGATTGAGAGGTAATTTGCAGCTTTTCTTCAATTAACGCTAAAGCACGTAGAGCCGCAACACCAAGAGCATAAGAAATACCCCATTCGTCAATTTCTGTATTACTCACTTCTCCAATAGCATATGCATCACACCATGATTGCGCAGCAACAGCAACCAAATCACGTTGTTTTTCTGTTAATAATTTAGAATCCTGCAAATCAGATATTACGTTTAAGTTAGATAATGAAGTACTCCAAAATCCTGCAACACCAACCATTGCAGGCCCTGCTAATGAACCTCTGCCCACCTCATCAAAGCCAAGTACGAGATCTGCACCATCGTTTGCAAGCTTCTGCTCTATTTCAAGAGTAGGAACTGTTAAATCATGACGCATTTGCTATTATCCTATTCATACGTATAACCCAGTTATTACACGTAAGCTATTCACCAGAAGGTACATGCTCAAAAACTTCATGATGACTATCAAGCACACCTATTCGTGTAATCGGCCAATATCTAAATATTGCAACGCCTTCAACATCGCTTATAGGCACTAAACCGCCATCTCCATCATTCGTGTGATAACGCGAATCTGCAGAATTTGCCCTGTTATCACCCAAAACAAATAAATGGCCTGCTGACACTTTCATACTAAAAGCAAAACTACTGGGATCCACTCCAGGACGTAAATATGAGCTTTCATCAACTGCTACACCATTAACGGTAATCGGATAGCCAGCACCTTTACAAGCCACCGTATCACCTGGTAAACCAATAAGTCGCTTAATAAGAAAACCAGAAGAGAGATCCTCTTCGCTTAACCAATTTGCAGGATCTTTGAAAACAATAATATCTCCACGCTGTAGATTCTTAGAAGAAAGCGATGAAGTAACAACTCTATCTCCAATATTAATAGTATCGAGCATAGAGCCTGATGGGATTACGTATAGTCCAAAGAAAAATACGCGAAGCAGAATCATAATAGTAATAGGTAATACACACCAAAATAGCAGATCACGCCATGCACTATCGCGTATAGCTTGCATTTCTTTGCGTAAATGTCTGCCGGTAAGCAATAACGGCTCTGGATCTATACCATGACCGGCAACTGCAAGAATATGCCTATCACGATCAGATACCGAATACGTATCTGATTGGGCAATATGCCGTCCAGTTGGTTTCATCCAAATCACCTAACCTATACTTAATACTAATAAACGGCCCAGCTAATACACTGGACCGTTCAAGCATTATATAGCCTTACTCAGCCTTTGCACTGTTGTCACGGCGCTCAGCAATACGAGCTGCCTTACCACGCAATGCGCGTAAGTAATAAAGCTTTGCACGACGAACACGACCCTTACGCAATAACTTAATAGAGTCAATTGCTGGGGAGTGTAATGGGAAGCGACGTTCCACACCGGTACCAAAGCTGATCTTGCGAACAACAAAAGACTCGCTGATGCCTGCACCATGACGTGCAATAACAACACCAGTGAATGCCTGGATACGGGAATTGTTACCTTCCTGAATCTTTACATTAACTTCAACGGTATCACCTGGACGAAAAGCAGGAATATCGTCGGTAGCCTTCATATGCTTTGCTTCATAAGCTTCAATAGCATTAACCATGCTGTAACCTCCATCGCTGCCGCATACCAACGAATAGATCAGGGACTGCTGTGCAATCCGTTCCTCATAGTATAAAAGTTTGCTTTTATACTCTCACCGATTTGCCTTATACAAGACTAAACCCAAGGGATTAAGCTCTACGCGGCGAACATAATCCTAGTGAAAACAAATACAATAATACTGCACCTTTAAGACTAAAAGTGCAGTATTATTTATTACGCAAAATTACTTACGATGCTTACGGTAGAAAGCAA
>JAUMUB010000038.1:4448-9268 GCA_030530905.1 Bifidobacteriaceae bacterium
AAGCCTTGAGTAGATGGATCCTGCTCAGCCAATGCTGCGTCATCTTGTGAAATTGCAGGAGTGATCTGCTTTGCTAACTGCTTACCTAATTCAACACCCCACTGATCGTAGGAGTCTAAGCCCCAAACAGTACCTTCAACAAAGGTGATATGCTCATACAATGCGATTAACTCACCAACAGCGTATGGAGTTAATGCTTCGCCGAAGATAGAAGTTGTTGGACGGTTGCCAGCAAATACGCGAGCTGGAACAATCTCCTCAGGAGTGCCCTCTGCACGAACCTCATCAGCAGTCTTACCGAATGCCAAAGCCTTAGTCTGTGCAAGGAAGTTACCTAAGAACAATTCGTGAACATCCTGATCGCCATCCTTTAATGGGTTTGGAGTATTCACAAAAGCGATGAAATCAGCTGGAATAAGCTGAGTACCCTGATGAATCAACTGATAGAATGCGTGCTGACCGTTAGTGCCAGGCTCACCCCAGAAAATCTCACCAGTTTGTGTGGTAACAGGAGTGCCATCCCAGCGAACGGACTTACCGTTAGATTCCATAGTTAACTGCTGCAAATATGCAGGGAAACGATGCAAATACTGATCGTATGGCAAAACTGCATGGGAAGCAACATTGAAGAAGTTACGATACCATACGTTTAACACACCCAAAAGCACAACAATATTCTTTTCGAATGGTGTTTGCTCAAAATAAACATCAACATCGTGGAAGCCATGCAAGAACTCTTCAAAACGTTCTGGACCAAATACAACCACTAAGGAAGTACCTACTGCAGAATCTACCGAGTAACGGCCACCAACCCAATTCCAGAAACCGAATGCATTATTTGGATCAATACCGAACTCTGCAACCTTTTCAAGATTGGTTGATACTGCTACGAAGTGCTTACGAATTGCGTCTGCCTTCTGATCGTCAGCATCGCTGATTGCACCACTGTTTACCAAAGCATCGAGCAACCAAGTACGAGCACCACGAGCGTTAGTAAGAGTTTCCAAAGTAGTGAAAGTCTTAGATACAATGATGAACATTGTTGTTTCTGGATCAAGATCCTTAATCTTTTCAGATAAATCATTAGGATCAATATTAGAAATGAAGCGTGCAGAAATTCCTGCATCAGCATATGGCTTTAATGCTTCATATACCATTACAGGACCCAAATCAGATCCACCAATACCAATGTTTACAACAGTCTTAATCTGCTTGCCAGTTACACCACGCCATTCACCAGAACGAACCTTACGAGCGAAATCATAAATACGCTCTAATGTTTCGCGAACGTCCTTTACAGTGTCTTGACCATCAACAATATACTTGCCGATATCTTCTGCAGGACGGCGTAATGCAGTATGCAATACTGCACGATCCTCGGTATTGTTGATATGAACACCGTGATACATTGCTTCTAAACGCTCATCGAGCTTTACTTCTTTTGCTAACTGAGCGAACAACTGCAAAGTTTGCGCATTAATAAGATTCTTTGATAAATCGATATGCAAATCGCCTAGATCATAGCTTAACTTCTCAGCACGTTTTGGATCATCTGCAAACCACTGCTTTAAGTTAATACCAGCAGACTGTAAATCGTTATAATGATTCTCTAATGCCTTCCACGCATTCGTGGTAGTTGCATCGATTGGGGGATTGATTGCCATATCCCGCATCCTTTCCAAGCGTATATACGACTTTGTTTAACTTTTAGCGCACTCTCTTGTACATCAAGTTATGCTTGCCGACATAGAAATTAGTCATTTAATTGGACAGAATACTACACAGGTGTGTATTTTCTTGTATATTTCCTTATGATTTCCTTAAAATATAAGCGACACGACTATTATTCTTGAAGTAATCGGTAATTCTCTGTATACTTTTCTGTTGCATAGCTTTATGTTACAAAAATTGCCACTTTAGCTCAGTCGGTAGAGCATCTCACTCGTAATGAGAAGGTCGACAGTTCGATTCTGTCAAGTGGCTCTTTACTATGTATCACGCGCGAGTGGCGTAATTGGTAGCCGCGCAGGATTTAGGTTCCTGTGTCTTCGGACGTGTGGGTTCAAGTCCCATCTCGCGCACTTTGATTATTCAGTTAATACAGATTAGCAGTTTTTACATTTTCATATTTAATTTTGCGCCCTATTAATATGCGTAAAATACTTAATATGCTTAATATTCTGCTATATTATTTGCAATTTGCACTAATATCTCATACTTATAGCAATATTATGCGAATATCTTTCACACACAAAGTTTACAAACACTGCATAAATTACACGCAATACTTATACTAAGCACACAATTCGCGAATATCTTTTACTAACATGCGCAACGCCTTTCCCCTATGAGAAATTGCGTTCTTCTCTTGAGCAGACAACTGCGCACTTGTTCGCGTACCTTCCTGCTCTGTCGGCACAAAAATAGGGTCATACCCAAAACCATTACTCCCCTTACGCTGGCGAACAATAGTGCCGTGCATGTCGCCTATATGAATTTTGTTAATAAACCCGCCTTGTGCATCAGGAATTACTAAGGCTACAGCGCAACGGAAATATGCGCCACGATTCTCATCTGGAATATCTTCAAGCTGTGCCAAAAGTAAATCAATATTTGCCTTATCATCACCGTGCTTGCCCGCCCAACGAGCTGAGAGAATTCCTGGGGCTTTGCCAAGAATTTCAACAATAAGGCCAGAATCATCAGCAACAGCTGGAAGACCTGTTCGACGAGCAACATCTTGTGCTTTTATTAGCGCATTTTCTTCAAAAGTTACACCTGTTTCTTTCACATCAGGTAGTTGTAGAGAACCAGCTGAAACAAGTTCAAAATCAGAATCTGATAACCCAGTTTCACTGATAATCACTTCACGCATTTCACGTAACTTATTCTCATTATGCGTTGCAACAACAATTTTCATTATGCACCTCAAACTACCACACAAGCACATGCTTTATTTATAAGTATATGTAAATCTCTGCACTACGAATATTGCAAGCCGAGCAAAGCACTCGTAATACCGTAAATATAATAATGCAGATGCATATAAGTTGTATTGCATTAACCTACACACATCTGCATAAACAGTGCTTATTCTTTTATAAGCACAACATAGCTCCCAGAGCTAACAATCTTATTACTGTTCCAACGCCTCACGTTGCTTGAGCTGCAACATCGTATTACCCTTTTGTGCTAAATCGAGTAACACATTCAACTCATCACGGCTGAATGGACGATGCTCTGCAGTACCCTGAATTTCGATAAACGTTCCAGAACCAGTCATTGCCACATTCATATCAGTCATAGCTTGACTATCTTCCACATATGGCAAATCCAACATTGGAACACCATTAATTACGCCTACAGAAACCGCAGATACACTATCTTTAAGTACTTTTTCTACTGAACGAATATGCTTATGCTCTTTTGCCCAACGCAAAGCATCAACTAATGCCACATAAGCTCCAGTAATTGAAGCAGTGCGAGTGCCACCGTCAGCCTGCAAAACATCACAATCAATTTGAATCTGATTTTCACCAAGAGCTTGCATATCAATTACGCCACGCAAGCAACGACCAATAAGACGGCTAATTTCATGAGTTCTTCCACCAATTTTACCGCGAACAGACTCACGATCAGTACGTTCAGCGGTTGCACGTGGAAGCATTGAATATTCTGCTGTTACCCAACCTAATCCGCTATCTTTACGCCATCGAGGAACGCCAACGCTAAAAGTTGCAGTACACATAACTCGAGTGTTACCGCACTCAATAAGTACAGAACCTTCTGGAGCACTTGTAAAATTACGTGTTATTCTTACAGGGCGAAGTTCATCAACAGCACGTCCATCAACACGGGTGATTTGCTGATTTTGCAATGCCTCAATATTTGTATTCATAGAATTTCAATCCCTAACTGTATGTTATAAAACCATTTTTTCAGGTAACACTTTATCGACAAGGAAAACAAATAATCCAAGCAGATAAAATACTACTGCTAACCCTATGATATTCACAAAAACCTGTAAATAACCTAATTGTGATACGTCAATAAAGAAATAAGGGTATGGGTTTGTTCCATTACGAGGACCTGAATGTGGGAAGAAGTGACCACGAATAAGAATTACAATCACATATGCGAAAATATAGCCTAACCATGTAAAAGCGTATGAAATTTTGTATTTACGATGGCGATCAAATAGTAAGAAATCAATGGCAGCTGCCAAAGGAAGTGCGCGATGCAATAAATCGTTTGCCATTACACCAGTAAAAACATATGTTGCTGTTTTAGGGTCATCTGGAGGAAGAATTAACGCTGCAACGCTTGCGGTAATAATTAAAAAGAGCAATACGCTACCTTTTATCCATGGATGTGGAGCAGGTAACTTCTTGAAAATCATCGCCAAAGCACTCCAAATCATTACGATTCCGAGGAAAATATTCGATTGATACGTGAAATAAACCGCATCGGCTGGATGGCGTAAAATATCTTGCACACCAATAAAACTGAGTATGCCAATAACTAATCTCCATATAATAACAAAATATTGCATAATCACATAGCATAAAACAACGGCAGTATTTATTGACATTTTCGATATAAATGTTCGATAATTTATTGAGTATACCTGTAGATAAAATCAACAACAAAGCAAACATTTACAGAAAGAAATAGCATGTTTCCAACTTCAACGGCTTTATTAACAGATATGTATGAGTACACTATGCTTGATGCAACGTTGCAAGATGGCACTGCAAATCGTCAATGCGTATTTGAAATCTACACAAGGCATTTGCCTCAAAATCGTCGATATGGCGTAG
>JAUMUB010000039.1 GCA_030530905.1 Bifidobacteriaceae bacterium
TCGTATGGCAGGCGGTGCCATACATTGCTATAACAACTTTTGCTGCACAGTCACAAATCAACCCAGAAATTTTAGAAGCAGCAACTATTGATGGCGCGTCACCGTTCCAACAATACTGGAAGATTACTGTGCCTCTGATTGCACCTCATTTAACAGCAATCACCATTCTCAGTTTTATTTGGGATATGAATGCGTTTAATCAAATCTGGTTACTCACCATGGGTGGACCTGGCTCATCAACCTCAACACTAGGTGTTTACACGTATAAAAAGGCGTTTATTAATTTCTCAATCGGTCAAGGATCTGCAATTGCTGTAGTAACTACGTTAATCTTATTCGCAATCACAGGATTATATATTAAGCGATTATTAGAGAATGGAGAGAAGATATGAGCCGCATACAATTCTCTAAGAAAATACGTGCAAGCGTTATAGCAATTATTGTAATGCTCATATGGGCTTTTCCTGTGTACTGGCTTATTAACACGGCTCTGACACCTCAGGGAGAATTATTTACTCCAACCCCTCACTTCTTCCCTGCTAGACCATCATTTGAGCATTTTAAAACAGCGTTATTTTCAGCGAACTTCAGCACCTATTTAACGAATTCTATTATCGTTACTCTGCTTGCTGTTCTCATCGCTATTGCCATTGCTTTTATGGCATGTACGGCGCTGACTATGTACCGTTTTAAATCACAGCGCAAGTACATGTTTGCACTTATGGCAATGCAGATGATACCTGGAACTGCAATGTTAATTCCACAATTCATCGTGTTTAACCGTTTTGGCTTACTCGATACTTATAGTGGCGTGATCTTAGCATACGTGGCAAGTATCCTGCCAGTGTCGATTTGGAATATGCGCAGCTTCTTCTTAAGCATGCCAAAAACCTTATTTGAATCTGCACGTGTTGAGGGCGCGAGCGAATGGCAGATACTTACACGAATCACATTTCCACTCGCAGCTCCTGGAATTATTTCCACCTCTGTTTTTGCGTTCATACACTCATGGAATGATTATGTGATCGCATATACGTTTATGAAAACACAATCACATTACACTCTTCCAGTATGGTTGGCCACTTTCTCCACACCATCTGGAATTGATATCGGAGCGCAAATGGCAGCCTCTCTGCTTTTCAGCCTACCTGTCGTGATTTTCTTCATGATAGTACAGCATGGTTTAATTCAAGGATCTACTCAGGGTGCTGTGAAGTAAACAAACGCGTAACAACAATATAAGTGCTTGATGATACTTTATTTCGTCAAGCACTTTTCTTATATTTTTTAAATAATCACTAAATTTTTTACAAAACGCCGAGCAAATTTTTTTTATATTTATTTTAAGTTTGTTAAACTTACTAATAGTAGGTTTTGTCATCAAGGAGGATGTAATGCAAGCATTAGATACTTCTTCAAAATTTAATCCATACTTGTCCACTTCGCAATATGACGCATCACGCTCAACATTTGCCGAAGCATTCAGCCCTGAGCATATTCGAAAAAGAAACCGAATAGCAGTTTTACAACTACTCTTCACCCACAATACGCTCTCACGCGCAAACATTTCTAAAATCCTTGGATTATCAAAATCCTCCACCTCTGACGTAGTTAATTCGCTTATAGAAGATAATCTTATTGAAGAATGTAGCGAAAAAATTATTAATGGTCGAGGAAAACCAGCAATTAGCTTAAGAATCATCCCAAACGCGCGGCAAATAATCACCATCAACGTTTCACGTGCTGAAGAACTAATCGGCGGCATCTCAAACCTGTACAGCGATATTGATGAGAACACTCTAGAAATTGTGCATTACAAAGGTGAACTTCGCGCAGAAGTAATTATCGATCTTATTAAGAAACTTGAAGCGAAACTCACAGCACCACTTTTAGGCATTGGAATCTCATGTCCAGGCGCAATAAGTGATACTGGCAAAATTATTCAAGCAACCAATCTCGGACTTGAAAACTATAATCTCGCACAAGAAATCATGCCACACATATCCTGCCCATTGCGCATTATTAACAATGCGAATACTGCAGCACTTGGCGAAAGCTATCTGAGCAACAACTATGAAAATCTACTCTACATTTTCATCAATCGTGGTGTGGGTGCTGGCATGATCATCAACAATCAAATTGTTAATGGAAGCCACTTCACCGCTGGCGAAATAGCACATGTGATAGTTGACGAAAACGGCTCAATGTGTTCATGCGGCAAACGTGGCTGTTTAGAAACAATAGTCAGCTCGCCTGCAATACTTCGTCGCATAAAAGCAGATCCAACTCAAAGAGAACGAATCGTAACGAACTCAGGAAGTCTGCTCGGCAAAGTATTAGCACTACCCGTGGCAGTAAGCGGTATTGACACTGTAGTTATTGACGGAAATCCAGAAACAATCGACGACACGTTTATTGCTGCAGTTGATTTTGAAATCAACTCACGAGTAGACGCAATCTTCACTCCTCGCATAACCATACGCAGACCACACACAAAACAGCGTATTTCACTAATAGGGTTAAGCGTTGCAGTAATACGAGACGTATTAGAATAAAGCAAACATTGCGTTGATCGTGCAAATAATGATTTAACAAAATCTGTAAGTCCTTTTCTGTTGTGCGCAGATTGTATAAGTTTCACAACTTTTTGCATTTCACTCTAGCCAACAACCCTACTACGCATTAAGGTAGTATGTTGGCGAAGGAGGAAGCATGGAGCAAGCTCGAGAAATACATGATCATATTTACGAGCGTTTAGGAAAAGTTATTGACCCAGAACTTGGGCGGTCAATAACCGATTTAGGCATGATCACCAATATCACCGTAGAGCCAAGCAACGGTGAGGGCATTGACTATGATGTGACCGTACATGTTGAGTTAACAGTCGAAGACTGCCCATTGTCTCAAACAATAACCAATAATATTAACGCCGCAATCACCTCCTACCCTCATGTTGTACTCATGCCACATATTTCCGTAAGTTCCATGAGCAAAAACAAATTACAAGAGCTTGTGGCAGGTTTAAAAGCTGAGCGCAAACAAAATCCTTTCAACAAGGAAGGAATAAAGACAAAAATATTTGCTATCGCCTCAGGAAAAGGAGGCGTTGGTAAATCCTCAGTCACAGCCAACCTAGCGGCAACATTTGCAGCCCTAGGATACAGTACTGCGGCAATAGACGCAGATATATACGGTTTTTCACTACCACGATTATTCGGAGTGCACTCACAGCCAACAAACCTTAACGGTATACTTATGCCAGTAAATGCATGGGGTGTAAAACTCATTTCCATAGGAATGTTCGCCGGAGCAGACCGTGCAATCTTATGGCGAGGCCCACGCTTACAACGCTCACTTGAACAATTCCTTGCAGACGTTTGGTGGGATAATCCTGACGTGCTATTACTTGACTTAGCACCAGGAACAGGCGATATGGCAATTTCTGTTGCACAAGCATTACCAAACGCACAGCTTGTAGTCATAACCACGCCACAAGTAAGCGCATCAGAAGTTGCAGTTCGTTCAGGACTAGTATCCTTACAAGTTCCTATTAAAGTTCGTGGCGTGATTGAAAACATGAGCTACTATGATCACAATGGGGAACGCTTAGAAATATTTGGAAAAGGCGGCGGTGAACGAGTAAGCGAACAACTCAGCTCAGCATTACACTATCCTGTACCACTACTAGCACAATTGCCATTAACAACCCAATTACGCGAAATGGGTGAAGCTGGGCAACCAGTTGTACTCAACGAAGACGGTACACTCGCATTTAGCTAAAAAATTAATGCAAGAGTAGCTAAACCGTTATCTCTCCCCTTACACAAAGCACATATATCACATACAAAATCATGCGTGGTTAAGAAGAAGCATTTCTTAACAACATGAATGCGTATAGCACAATTACATACTACACAAATATAAGCTTCACAATTACAAGTTATGCGTATACACATTATCTAAATCTGCTTTATCTAAAATAGTGCAAGAACTATATTAAATAAAAGTATGCTAATAAAGCATTATCCTTCAATCAAAGCCCTAAGACTAAAAGTGCTATAACAAAAAACAAAAAAACAACTATTTTAAGCTACTGCTCCTCAGATTGAGAAGAAAGTAAAGCCTCAAACTCATCCTCATTCAACATTGGTACGCCAAGAATCTCCGCCTTTGCCGCCTTCGAACCAGCATTCTTACCAACAAGCACATACGAGGTATTCTTACTCACAGAACTACTCGCCTTGCCACCATGCTTGCGAATAACCTCCTGAATCTCATCGCGAGAATAACGTTCCAACGAACCAGTAGCAACAATAGTTAAGCCTGCCAAAGTTTGTGGCACATCCGCAGTCTGCTCACTATTAGAACCCACTTTCGCCAGTTTCCAAGCGTTTAAAATCCTGCCACGCCAATCCTCAGGATTCTTAGCATGTTCAAACCAGTCAAATAGCATTGCTGCAGTGTCATCACCAACATTATCAACAGCGCGAAAATCCTCAACACTAGCCTGTTCAAGCGCTTCAAACGATCCAAAACGCTGAGCAATAGATTGCGCAGTCACCTTACCAATAGTGCGAATAGGCAAACCATTAATAG
Source organism: Bifidobacteriaceae bacterium (assembly GCA_030530905.1). GTDB lineage: Bacteria > Actinomycetota > Actinomycetes > Actinomycetales > Bifidobacteriaceae > Bifidobacterium. Next base: position 4,597 of record JAUMUB010000039.1, read on the forward strand.
CACGCCACATCTCACAACTCTTAGCGTTCTCAATCTCCTCAAGCATTTTCAGAGTATTCTTTTTAGGCATAATATAACGAGGAGCTTGCTCAATCTCACCATTCTTCTGCTTAACATCAACAACGTCAACAATAATTGCTTGCTGAGGAATAATAAAATCAGGAAACTCTTCACGTCTTTGTTGCTCATCAACACCGCGTTTAGCAACCACAGGATCATTATAAAAAGCGCGACTTCGATACCATAAGCCCGAACCACCACGGCGAGTTCTCTTAACAGATTTTGCCCCTGTTTTCTGATTTAAGACAAAAGATTTCTCAACAATAGGAACCTCAACCCACCTATATACGTTCGCTAAATCTTCCAATCGAAGATTAAAGAAATCAGCTTCAGAGCGCAACACAGGTGTTTGCAAATCAGGAAGCTGCAACTCTGATTCAGGAACATACTCCTGTATTGCCTCACCCGCATTTACTACAATTTCACGCAAATCAGGAGCATAAGTTGTAACACTATCAGGCCTATCCGATTCAGGATTAGTCAAGAAAATAGCCGTCTGCTCACCCAAACAGTCAATATCAAACACGTCACGCGAACCCAAAAATTGTATGCGCTCACATAACTGAGCTGGGCAGCTCTCAAAATTAGAACAGCGGAAATCCTTATCACCCTCCTGCAAAGGCGCAATCGCACTACCACAAGAAGGACAGGTTTTAGGCATCACAAACTCACGAAGCTTATCCTGCTTCCCCTCACGCTTTTTAAGCACAGGACCAACAATCTCAGGAATAACATCACCAGCCTTGCGAACAATAACAGTATCACCAATAAGCACACCCTTACGATGCACTTCGAACGGATTATGCAAAGTACTACGAGAAACTGTTGAGCCAGCAACCAAAACAGGTTTAAGAACACCCACAGGGGTTACACGACCTGTACGACCAACCTGAACTGTGATATCGAGCAACTCCGTGTTCACCTCTTCAGGAGGATACTTGTAAGCAATAGCCCAACGAGGGGCACGCGCCGTCGCACCCAACTGCTTTTGCAAACTTAAATCATCAACTTTAACAACAATGCCATCGAGCGCATGAATAATATCATAACGATGAATATCATAATATTGAATCATCGAAAGAATTTCATCAAAAGAAAAAACTCTGCGATTATAAGGAGAAACAGGAATACCCCACTCCTCATACAATTTATAAGCTTGAGACTGATCTATAATCTGACGTTCGCCATCACTATAACGCAAAATGCCAATGCCATGAGCAATAAAACTCAACTTACGTTGAGCAGTAATACGTGAATCTTTCTGCCTTAACGAGCCAGCAGCAGCATTCCTTGGATTCGCAAAAGGCGTATGCCCCTCATCAGCAGCACGCTCATTCAAATCGTTAAAATCAGACCAGCTCATAAATACTTCGCCGCGGATCTCAACAAAATCAGGCACATGATCACCAGCAAGCCTTGCTGGAATAGAAGCTATAGTACGAACATTTGGTGTAATATCTTCACCAGTTACACCATCACCACGAGTAAGACCCTGCTTTAGAATACCATGCTCATAGATCAGATTCAACGCCAAGCCGTCAATCTTCACCTCACAGGTCATTGGCACACTTGCACTGTCCGCTTCTAAATCACGAAGCACACCATCATACCAATCACGCAACTGTTCATACGAAAACACATCGTCCAAGCTCATCATACGAGAAGGATGCTCAACAGGGGTGAAATCATTCGAAAACGTGCCACCAACACGCTTTGTTGGAGACTGATCCGACTCTAAAACTGGAAAGTAATCCTCCAGCTTTTGCAAAAAACGAATCCTAGCATCATATGCAGCATCAGAGCTGACAGGCGAATCCTGAACATAATACGCCTGCTGATCCTCCTCAGCCCATGCGCTGACCAAATACCATGCTTTTTGAGCCTGATCAATATTTAACAATGAGACATCCACTTGCATTAAAGCTAAAGCGCTCTCATCATTATATGCAAGACCAGAAAGCCAATCCTCAGCTTTAAAAGCCTGATCTTCACGAGCAGTACTCATAGGCTTATCATCAGCATAACCTTTAGAAGAAGAATTCTTATTTGATGATTGCTCATCTTTTAAAGACGAAGAAATATTCGAATTACTCGTATTTTTATTTGTATTATCAGCTATTTCAGGCATTGAAAAATCAAACAACATTTGACCATCATTACCCTCAACAAGAGGAATATTATGATCATCACTATTCTTACTCATACGCCCACTCTGATCTATTAATAACAATCATCACTACTACTAATACTACTGCATACAATTATAAGCATGCAAAGCATATTACGGTTGCAATGAGCGCAAGAACAAAATCGCCTCAGAATTAACCTCATCATTACCAGCACGCATACGAACATACATTGCAGCCAAAGGAGTTGCCACCGAGAATAATCCCAAATCCACACTCGCACGAGCAGCCGCATACAACACGTCATCAGTGCCAGTAAACGGCCAAACAGCAATACCATTGGCAAGAAGCACAGCTTTTGCCGCTACTAAATTTTTAGGTAAGAAAACATGCAACGCAAGCTCCTGCTTATACAATTCTTGCAACTCGTTAGTCACACGATTAATACCACTGTTAATAAAATCACTCACAATATAACATGCTGCAGCCACATCATAATGCTTCCGCATCCACTCAGCGTACGCCAAACGATAGTAGATAAAACCAGCATCCTCACGAGTCGTAGCCACACGTAAACCGTTCATCAACGTAGCATACGCTTCATCCCACTGATTCTTTTCAGCCAACCGCACAGCAAGCCTCATATAAGCACCAGAATTCACAGGATTATAAGCAATAAGCTTCCGCAACTCCTGCTCAGCATCATCATACCTTTCAAGCTGTGAAAGAATCTCCAAATACTGCGTGTGCATGTGCATTAGATTATCTGGAATAAGAACAGTGCGATCAATATCCTGCACAAACAAATGATTATAAACCACACGTTCAGCATACGAGTTAAAGTATCTCGGAACAGAAGTCAGCGTAGGCTTAAACATGTCATCAAACTTATCTAAAGATTCCTCATACACTTGCAAGCCACCCTGCAAGTCACCTTGAGCAATCTTCGCGTTCGCCTCAGCAATACTCTCATCAATCGCAGCAGACACAGAAGATTCAAAAGCAGGCATGTCAGTGCCATCAATAACAGCTTTCACAATCTTAGGAGCAATCTGCTCAACCAGTTCAGGATCTTTAATCGAATGCATAACATCCATAATCTCCTGAGCCATTTGCGCTGAACTCTTGCCCTCAGCATCGCGAATCTCATTACACAATGCCAAAGCGTGCATAAACAGATCATCACGCTGAATAGACAAAGAAGAATAGTGATCAGCCTGCATTTTAACAGCGTTAAAACCAGTAAAAGAAATATCCATATTTTCAGGACGATCTACCGCGTTCTTTGGCAAAAATTCAAAACTATGGAAATCAGGAATAACCTCTGAAACAGTATTCAAACCTTGCAAACGATTCTGATCATCAACATTAAACACCGCTCCCAAATTCGCAAAAAAGTCAATAATATTATTAGGATCAAATTTCTTTAACGCTTCAACAAATTCAAGATAGGTGAAAGAAATCGCAAATACACGCTTTACCTCAGGAGTTTCAACCAACCCATCTGACTGAGCTTCTGCAGACACGGATACGGATTGAGAAGCCTCCCCATGAGCAACCGCCGACTCCGCAACAACGTTAGCGTTGTCTATATGTTCATCCTGCTCATCAAAACGAAGCCCTGAATCTTTAATAATCTCTTCAAAACTCTTATCCGCAACCTCATCATCAGAATCATCATCCTGAATAAAAGAAAAACCATCATTCTCTTCAACAGAATCATTCGGCTTAGAAGACAAAGACTTTTGATACGAAGACGAAGGCTGAATCATGCTATGAGCAATAGAAGTATGGTTTTCATCATCTAAATTACCCATATTCACTAGATTGATAATAGCGTCATCAACCATAGAATTAATCACATTATTTTGCTTCTCAACGGCCTCTTGCAAGGCAACCATATCAATATTAATTGTC
>JAUMUB010000040.1 GCA_030530905.1 Bifidobacteriaceae bacterium
CTCTTTGCAAAAGTTACAATCGCAGATTTAAATAATATGCAATTTACGCGATTATAAAGTGAATTTGTGTACGACTTTTGCTTTACCAGTTGAGAACAAGTCACTGATTTCAACAGTTACTGGCGATTCGTCTTCAAGAACATATCCTACAGTAACTGTACCGTTTGCGTTTGGCTGTAATTCAGTATATGTAGAATTGGAATCATATCCTTCTGGGTCTTGCGAATACACTGCCTGGTCTAATGACTTACCATTCTGGAATGCCTTATATGATAATGCAACCATTGCGGAAGTATTCTTTGTGGTTTTATTGGTCCAATCAAAAGTTACGAGTACTGTTGGCTTGTTTTCATAATCGTTAGCACCTTTAACTGCTGAAACGATTTTTACGTGCGCTGATTTTAAATCACCTTCTGTGTCCTGATCAGTGTTTTTAACTTTTGCAGCTTGTGAAGAGCTTACGCCAGTTGTTTCGTTTACAGCATCATCAATTGCTTTACCATACATTGCTTGTGTGCCAATAACTATCGCAAAAGATAGAATTGAAACTACTAGTGCTGCTATCGCGAGCTTTCCACCAGACTTCTTCTTTGATTTAAAGGTTGTCCAAACAGCAACAATGCTGAAAATAAAAGCAATAAACCCAAATACTGCTGCAAGATTATTGATAATTGGCACCCAAGATAATATTAAGGCGATAATGCCAAGTACTAAACCGATAATTGCGCTTACTGATGTTTTCTTCTGTGCATTTGTTGAAACAGGAGTATCTGAAACATTATTTTCTGTCATCGTATCCCTTTTCTAAAATTTTCTCTTTTCATAAATACTCTTACGAGTGTTTTCTATAATATATATATGCTGATACTTTTATATGTCCTGAAGAACCACATATTATACGCAATATAAGAAACGAAGCCAAGAAAGTAAACACGGCATAAGTACACGCCATTACCCAGCAAAACAGAAATACGACTACACTTATACAAGTGCCAATAAGTTTTGCTTTCACGTCATAACCTATTGGTACAGTATCCATTGTTTGGCCCCGTAGCTCAGTTGGATAGAGCAACTGACTTCTAATCTGTAGGTCGCCGGTTCGAATCCGGCCGGGGTCACCACTTATTTCATCACATACAGAGCATTTTGCAGCTCTTTTCGACTTTTTTCTACACTATCGATCTTCTGCAAAATCTCTATTTTCTCAACTTCGTTAAGCGAATTCATCTGCCTATGCAAAGATTCGATCTGTCGCAAATATCCTAAATCAAGTAGGCGAACTAGTAATTCAGAAATATATTTCTTATACTGACTACGCTGCTGCTGTTCATCCCCTTGAGACTTATCTTTTGCAAGTGGAAGAGGCATTGCACTTAACTCTGTGATTGTTGATTCAATGGCAACACCGCCCATTTGAACAACTCGGGTCACCCATGTTGTTAAATCTTGAGCAGAGGTTGGCAACTCTCCTACCGCTTTCACAGCCTGAAAAACGGCACGGAAGATAGGGGCAACAAAATTTTGTGCTTGTAATCGAGAAAATAATACGCCATCTACCATGTATGGCATTTGTAGCAGTGCAGAAATGAACTGCTGTTCACATAAGAAAACAGTATCATTAACCCGATAAAACTTCATATTATTCGCAGCAGTAACTGCTGGAATAACAGAGGTGTCAGTAGACTGCATTTGCGCATATGACGGGGTTGCGTACGCATCCTCGTCTTTAATTTTTTGTTTACGGCGCTCAGCCAAAACCTCTTTGCGTACAATATCTACGTCAATACCAATTTTTTTTGCAGTCTTGCGAATGTAAAAATCATATTGAGAACGATCTCGTATTTTCGCAATAATTGGTGACACAGCTCGCATAGCACCGATTTGACCGTTTGAATATTGCAAGTCAAATCGATCAATTGCAGCATTAATTACAAAATCATATAAAGGCACAGTTTCACGATTAATTAAAGAACGAATTGCCTCGTCCCCATACTGCATTCTCAAATCGCAAGGATCAAGATTATCGCGCGCAACAGCAACATACGTTTGCGATAAAAATACGGAGTCAAACGAGAATGCTCGCAAAGCCGCTTTTTTACCAGCGGAATCACCGTCAAAGGTGAACACAATACGCGAACTTTGCGACTGACCCTCCACTTTTAAAGGTCCAACTAATTGAATTCCACCAAATGAATCATCCGCTACTAGTCGGCGGATTTTCTTAGCATGTTCTTCGCCAAAAGCAGTGCCGCAAGTGGCAACAGCAGTATTAACGCCGGCAATATGGCAAGCCATCACATCAGTGTAGCCCTCAACAATCACTGCTTCACGCTTTTTAACTATATTAGGTTGAGCAATATCAAGGCCATACAACACCTGATTTTTATGATATAAAACCGTGTCAGGAGTATTAATATATTTACCAGAAATAGTGTCATCATCGTAAAGTTTTCTAGCACCAAAACCTAGCACGCGCTTAGAAGCATCACGAATTGGCCAAGTGGCACGACCTCTAAAATAATCATACACACCGTTATTTCCACGCCTTGCTACACCAGCATCAACCATTTCCTGCTGAGTAAAACCCCTGCTTGCTAAATGACGTACCAAATTATCCCAGCCACGCGGAGCATATCCGCAGCCAAAACGTTCACAGTCTGCTTGACTAAAACTTCTACCCGCGAGAAGCTGACGAGCAGGCAATGCTTCTTGAGATAAGAGTTGAGCGGCGAAAAAATTCTGCGCTTCACTGGTAACTTCTAATAATCGCGAACGTTTCGTGCCTGTGGAACGTTCACTACTTGAACCAGACTCAACATGTAGTTCAATATGATATTTATCAGCCAGCATTTCTACAGCATCAGCAAAACTGAGATTATCCTGCTTTTCAAGATAACTAAAAACATCGCCACCCTCTGAACATCCAAAGCAATGCCAACGCCCAAGCTGTGGCTGCACGTGAAAACTAGGGGTTTTCTCATCATGAAATGGACAAAGTCCAACAAAATTACCTGTTCCTGATGCTTTTAAATGCACGTTTGCAGACACGATATCATACAAGTCCGCCGTCTGACGAATTTTATCAATATCTTCTTTCTTGTACTTCGGCATTTTCTTCCCCAGTTTGGAACTTTCGCGATTATTTACACATTATCGCATGCAAGGATAATGCGGAGGCATCGGTAAGACTTGCGACCTGATCGATTGCAACACGTAATCTTGCATTATCATCAGCAGCATCGAACCAGTCTTGCATGAATGATTGTTCTAGATCATCGCTCGGATTAGGATTATTAGCATAAAACACTTCAACTAAATCCGCAACTATTTTTCTTTCTTCATTATATGACGGCTCAGATTCACGCGGATCCATAACAAAATATACTGCCATACCTTTTAACGCAACTATTTCATATAAAGTAGATTCAGGTATAACCAGTGAGGCATTATAACGAATTAATGCTCCTCTACCATATGTGTCACGAGTTGCTGATTCTACAGAGCCAGCAAAACGACCAATGAGTTCACTGGTTAAATTCTTTAATGATGCCAGATCATGACGGGAACCATCGAAATGTTGAGGAAGCATGTTTTCATGCTGCAAACGCATTATTGCATCCAAAAGTTTTTGCGCATCCCATTTCTCGCCATACCATTGTTGCGTTGCTTCTACCATATTGTCAATAACAAGCGGATCGCTGAGCTTTCGAGGATCTAAAGCGCCAGTTGCTACTGCATCTTCCATGTCATGAACGCTATAAGCAATATCATCTGATAAATCCATAACTTGACATTCGATTGGCTTCTTTCCTGCAGGCGCATCTTTTTTCAACCATCGAAATACTTCAATATCATCAGCGTAAACACCAAATTTAACGCTATTCTCACTTTGCGATCTAGCTTTTGCTTCCTCATAACTCCATGGATATTTAACAGCTGCATCTAACGAGGCACGAGTTAGATTTACACCCGCACTTTGACCGTTTTCGCGGAATATTTTCGGCTCTAATCGTGTGAGCAAACGTAAGGTTTGCGCGTTTCCTTCAAACCCTCCAATAGAACTTGCAATATTAGCTAAAACTTTTTCACCATTATGGCCAAAAGGAGGATGACCTAAATCATGCGCTAAACATGCACAATCAACAACATCAGGATCACAGCCTAGCACTGCGCCTAATTCACGTCCAATTTGCGCAACTTCAAGCGTATGGGTTAAACGGGTGCGCGCAAAATCATCTGTACCAGCAACCAGGATTTGACTTTTCTCACCAAGTCTACGCAGCGCAGATGAGTGAATTAGACGAGCACGGTCACGCTCAAAAGCGGTACGCGAGCGAGATTTAGGAGGCTCTTGAACCCAACGCTCCTCGTCAAAAGCACAATACGAACGTTCAGACGACTGCAACACGGTATCCATACGAACCCCCTCACTCATTAAATTTGAAGCATACTACACATCATAGCGTATGATTGTGCAGACTACAGTATTGTGGATGCATCTAATAACCGCAAGTCACTTTCTGATAATACGTCACGCGCGCCTAGATATAATCTTGGAATACGATTTCTTAAGCATGTAAAAATTTCATAGCTGATTGTGTCAGCAGCTTTTGCCCAATCGTCCGCCGTTGGCTCACCAACATTCGCTCCAGCTCCATCACTAAATAATGTGACCGTGTCACCTTCGTGAACGCCAAGCTCATGAGCATCACCATGTAAATCAATAACGAACTGATCCATGCACACTCGACCAGAAACGTGGAAAACTTTATTTCCTTGCGTTGTTTTCACTAACACTGGTCCACCAATTTTTTCGACATGAGCAGATCCGAGTTTGTTGTATCCTGAAGCACTACGATGAATACCGTCTGCATATCCTATTGGTACAATTGCAACACTGGTATCTTGCTCTGTAATATAGGTACGACCGTAAGATATGCCGTATCCTGCTGGCACATGTTTGACTGTGCCTAATTGAGCTTGTAATGTCATTGCAGGCTGCAGATGATATTTTGAAGGGCTTCCCATTGCCGAATCAGGCTCGTAACCGTACAGCGCAATTCCTGGTCGGACTAGTTCAAAATGAATACTATCGCGAGTAAGCGTTGCTGCAGTATTAGCTAAGTGTCGAACCTGTGGTGCAATCCCTGCTTCTTGCATCATTGCCGTGCAACGGTTAAACACTGCTATCTGATTGTCAGTGCACTGCACAAAGCTTGCATTAGCTGGAGCGTCTGCAACTGCTAGGTGGCTCCACTGCCCGACCACTTCGATAGTTCCAGATTTTGCCAAGGCAGCTAAACGTTGGATAGCAACCGGAAATTCTTCTTGCGTAAAACCGTTGCGACCAAAACCTGTGTCTACTTTCACGTGAACACGAGCAGTTTTATTAATGTTTTTCGCTGCTTTCATCACAGCATCGATCATTGGCAATGAACCAACTGCAACGTCGATATCATGGCTGATAAGTTCTTCAAGTGGAGCGTGTTTCACGTTATACAGCCAGCATAATATTCGACAGCGATCTACCCCAATACCAGCATTGCGCACCATCAACGCTTCACGTGGCTGAGCTGAACCTAACCAGCTTGCTCCACCAGCAAGAGCTGCTAAAGCTGTTGGGATCACACCGTGACCGTATGCATCTGCTTTTACAACGCCCATAACTGCGGTTTGCGCGCTACGATCTGCATGTTGAGTGACATCAACTAGGTGACGTATATTATTGCGCAAAGCAATCATGTTTACGATGGCTTGTGCAGGATAAGTGTTACAAGCCTGTTCATAATTGTTTCGAGATAGTTCATCGAAATTCCACTGGCTTAAGTCCATATATTCTTCTTCATATTCTTAAAATTGTTGGAATATTAACACTCATGACGCTGGTAAGAGATGCGAATATTATCATCTTTTCGATCGCGTAAAGTAATAAAACCACATCGAACAAATCCTAGTGACTCCACTATGTGTTGCACGGCTTTATTGTTCTTATGAGTATCAATACGCACATTGCCGTATCGTTCTAGCACCCATTCAATACAGTTTTTTGCAGTTCCGCGTTCTAAACCAGATGAGGCTAAACGGTGTATGGTGACGTACTCGTCATCATCAAGCCATGCACCGTCAATGCTCTCATAGTTTGGATCAGCACCCTTGCAAAGCGCGAATTGTGCAAGAATACGCTCAGTATTATCAACCACATCAGTTAATAGCAGTAACCGACTTTGTTGAATATCATCTAGCGTAGCTGACTTTCTAGGGAATTGCGTCCCCCACTGGGTAGGATTACCGTTCTGAATCATCATCTGACGTGCATGCTCGTAAATGTCAAGCACTGCAGGCAAATCCTGCATAGTAGCACAGCGCACACTACGTGTCGATGTCACAGTATTCATAACGCCTCACGAAAAACGTAATCTTAAAAGTTGCAAACCTGATTATACGCTTTACAGTAACCTTTTTTCAATCACTCACAGCGCTTATATTCTGTTAAAAACAGACCTGTGTTATACTATGTTTCTTTCAAAAGGATCAGAACTAATACCCTTATCTAGAATTGCTTTACACCATTCTTTTGCACTGAATAAGCTATGGTCACGATAATTACCGCAACTTTCAATGGTGGTGGCAGGAACATCATCCCAGGTTGCCTCATATGCGATAAATTCTAAGGATTCACGCAAAGCTTTAGCAACCTCTTGAGTGCTATGCTCACCCCAGGTGAGTAAATGGAATCCAGTACGGCAGCCAAAAGGGGAACAATCAATGTAGCCGTCAATACGTTCACGCAATAATACTGCAATAGTATGTTCAATAGTGTGCAAGCCTGCAGTAGGAATTGCACCCTCATTAGGCTGAACTAGACGCACATCATAATTAGAAATAACATCACCGTTCGGACCTTTTTGCGTGTCAATATAACGAACGTATGGTGCTTTTACCAAAGTATGATCTAACTCAAAACTTTCAACAGTGCCTTTTTCCATGAAAATCCTTAACTTAAAACTGTTATTCGGACAATATCTCTAATTGTATAATACTTGATATCATAATTTGTTTACCGTTTTGCAACACAAGAACATTGTTTTCGCGCTGAACGTAGCGTATGCGATCACATTCACTCACATACTGGCACACTTGGGAATCATAATATTTGATAAACACTTCATATTGAGGGTGTTCTAATACTGTTTGAATAGTTTTATTCAAAGCTTCTAACGCATCCTCACTTAAAACCTGTGGCGTATCAGTATGTTGTGTTACTGTTGCTAAAAGCTCCTCATAGCCTTGCAATGCTGCAAAAGGCATGAACTGCGCTGCTCTTTTACGATTTGGCATATGAGCGTGACGAGAAGAAATAGGTCTTGGCTTGTGCAAAATATCTTCATAAGAGTAACGATTATCAGGCATGATGTCCACCAATTTGTTGATTGCGCAGTATGGCAGTACTGTCTTCCTGTAAGTTCATAGCTTTAATCACAGAGTTAGCACCAAACTTGTTCTTAATATCTAATAACGTTTGTGCTACATGCTCCTCTTTTACTATCCCACTTTTAGGACTTGCATTATTCGCAGTATTCTCGCTCTGGTTCATGTTCTGCTGTGAACTTTCTTGTAGCAGAGTGAAAATATCAGGCTGCCAATTATTCGATGCTTCAGATTGCGACATTACACTAACACTTATGTTAATTCGGCGTACTAGTAAATTTTTATGTGCGCAGCGTTCAAACAAACGTTGAGCAATATCACGTAGCATATCACTGCTTGCAGTGTACTCTTGCCAACTTAATCGCGCCTGAGAGGGTTTAAAAGTAAGACGACCATAGCGATCTCGTGTGATATTGCGCAATTTTTCATCATCCATGCCATTAAGATCGCCTGAATGTAAGGATTCGTAGCCAATAAGTAGGCTCATGCTATTGCATAATAATTGCTTTTTTGTAAGAGTTAGGCTTAGCTGATCAGCCATTTCTTTTACCACTAATATTGCAGAGTCATATGAGTATGGTTTAGTTAATACTTGACCAGAGCTTAACGAATTATGCTCTGGTTTATATTGTTTAATATCCTCAATAGTGCAGGATTCAAAACCCCAAGCATGATCAATAAGTAACTCTGCATTTACTCCAAAAAGCTTATACAACAAATCTTCATTATGCATCACGTGTTTGCCACCCAGAGAACAGCGTGCAACATCACCCATCGTATGCATATCGTATGCTGCAAGACGTTTTGCAACACCTCTGCCAACTCGCCAAAAATCAGTAATAGGCTGATGTGGCCATAAGCGTTCACGATATGTTTGCTCATCTAACTGTGCTACCCGAGTTCCATACTCGTCTGCTTCCTCATGTTTTGCGAGAATATCCATAGCAACTTTTGCTAAATACAAGTTACTACCAATGCCAGCAGTAGCTGTTATTCCTGTTTTCTCGTAAATTTCACGAACAACTCGTCTTGCCAAGTCAACAGGCGCTAGATGGTATAGGCGTAAATACTTCGTAACATCAATAAAAACCTCATCAATCGAATACACGTGAATATCCTGCTGAGCAAAAAATTGCAGATAAATACTATAAATGCGAGCGCTATATTGCAAATAGTGAGCCATGCGAGGTTTGGCAATAAGAAAATC
>JAUMUB010000041.1 GCA_030530905.1 Bifidobacteriaceae bacterium
AGTAAAGCGAAAGATATGACTCTTGTTAAACAGATTGGTATTGAAGACGATATTACAGCTATTTCTTCCGATAACACTGATGTTGTAGTGGAATTTAGTGTGCCGTCTGCTTCTTTAAACAACGTGGTTACCTTGGTAAAGCAGGGCGTGAATGTGATTGTTGGAACTACTGGTTGGACTGAAGAAAAGTTGCAAACAGTAAAAGATTTATTACAAGAGCCTGAACATAACAATCAGATTGTATTTATTGTTCCTAATTTTGCTATTTCAGCTGTTTTAGCACAATATTTTGCTACAAAAGCTGCTCGATATTTTGAATCCGTGGAGATTATCGAAATGCATCATCCTGATAAGGTTGATGCCCCTTCAGGAACTGCTATTCACACAGCTCAAGGTGTTGCTAAAGCTCGTGCGGAAGCAGGGCTGGGGGCAATGCCTGATAATACTCAAGGCAACGTCTCGTCAAGGGGAGAGCTTGTTGAAGGAATTCCTGTTCATGCGATTCGACTTCGCGGTTTAAACGCTCATGAGGAAATTCTTTTTGGTAACGCTGGTGAGCAGCTGGTGCTTCGCGCTGACAGTTTTGATCGCATTTCTTTTATGCCAGGAGTGTTATTGGCAGTGCGCGCAGTGGTTTCAGGAAAATATGATTCTGGATTACTTGTTGGCTTGGAATCAATTTTAGACTTATAAGATTAAAAATAATCAGATTATTGCACAAAGCAGATGGGACGTTAAATGCATTTATTAGAAAAAGCACCTTTTGGGCGCGTGCTGCCAGCAATGGTAACCCCTATGCATCATGATGGTAGTGTTGATTTTGAGGCTGCTCAAGTAATTGCTAAGACTTTAGTGGCTGACGGTGCTGATGGTATTGTGGTTAATGGCACGACTGGCGAGTCTCCTGTGACGCATATGGAAGAAAAGGTTGAACTTGTTCGTGCAGTTAAAGAAGTTGTAGATGTTCCTATTATTTCTGGCGCAGGCTCCAACGATACAGCACATTCGGTTCGAATGGTTGAACAAACTCAGGCTGCTGGTGCTGACGCAGTGCTAGTTGTTGTGCCATATTATTCCCGACCTTCACAAGAAGGTTTGTATAGGCATTATAAGGCGATTAATAGCTCAACTGATAAGCCTGTTATTATTTATGACGTTCCTGCAAGAACGGGTGTTAAGGTTGCGTTAGACACGTATGTTCGTCTTGCTCAACTTGAGCATGTTGTGGCAGTAAAAGATGCCACTGGCGACATTGCACAGGCTGTTCGTAAACGTTTAGAAACGGGACTATCATGGTATTCTGGCGATGATGGATTGTTCTTGCCGTTTCTTTCAGTCGGAGCTGTGGGTATAATTTCAGTGATTGCACATGTTGCTGCAAATCCAATGCTGCAACTGGCAAACGCTTTTGACCAAGGCAATATTGCGCAAGCTCAGCAACTAGCAGTTCAATTGTCTCCACTTGTTGAGGCAATGAATGGTAATGGTTTTCAAGCTGCTATGGCTAAGGCTTCTTTGCACGTACGTGGTATTTTAGATGACACGACGATGAGATTGCCAAATGTTGGTCCAAGCGTTGAAGAATTTGAACGAGTAACTCGCGGAATGAAAGCTTCCGGTTTAATATAAGACGTCGCTTGCATAAGAGATGTGAGCAAAAGATAATAGAAAACTATTGAAGAATGGTAGATACAACTAATAGTAGAAAAAGTAGAGAAAATCGCGCAAGAACTGTTGCGCGTAAAACAAGTAAAGTTGCTTCTGGCGAACGCACTGTTTCAGCTGAGAGTGCTGACGGAGTTAAAACTCGTAAGGTTTCGCACTATTCTCGACGTGCGCAAAATCCGCGTGGCGCAAATAATAGGCCTAAGGTGTTACGTAGTAGCGAATCAACTCATGCTTCGTCGAAAAAGACTCGTCGTCCTTCGCATGCAAAAGCTAATGCTCGCAAGGTTTCACAAACTGCAGTACAAGCACCTCAAGGTCGTATCGTTCCTCCACCAAAATATCGTAAAGGCTCAATGCGAATTGTGCCGTTAGGTGGTTTAGGTGAAATCGGTCGTAATATGAATGTGATTGAATATAACGGCCATATTTTACTTATTGATTGTGGTGTGTTATTCCCTGAAGAAGAGCAACCAGGTGTAGATTTAATTCTTCCTGATTTTGCTTATATTCGTGACAGGCTTGATAAGGTTGAAGCTTTAGTATTAACACATGGTCATGAGGATCATATTGGTGCTGTGCCTTATTTGCTAAAGCTTCGTCCAGATATTCCACTTATTGGTTCTAAACTCACCTTGGCTTTTGCTGAGGCTAAGTGTAAAGAACATCATATTCGCCCAACTTTGGTGCGAGTGCAGGGTCGCGACAAGATGAAGGCTGGTCCTTTTAATCTTGAATTTATTACGGTAACACATTCAATCCCTGACGCATTGGCAGTGTGCGTAAAAACTCCTGCTGGTACTATTATCGACACTGGTGATATTAAGCTTGATCAGCTTCCTCTTGATCATCATGTTACAGATTTAGTTGAGTTCGGTAAGCTTGGTGAGCAGGGTATTGACTTGTTGATGGCAGATTCAACAAACGCTGAAATTCCTGGATTCGTTAAGCCAGAAACCACGATCGGGCCTGCTCTTGATAGAGCTTTTGCTGAAGCGAAGCGCAAGATTATTGTGGCAAGCTTCTCTAGTCACGTTCACCGCGTTCAGCAAGTGGTTGATGCGGCTCATAAGTATGGTCGTAAAGTAGTGTTTGTTGGCCGCTCCATGGTTCGTAACATGTCTATTGCTGCGGATTTGGGATACTTGCATATTCCTGAAGATACCATTGTTGATGTTCGTGATGCCAACGATATTCAAGACGATAAGATTGTTTACATGTGCACTGGCTCACAGGGTGAGCCTATGGCTGCTCTAGGTCGTATTGCTGACGGTAATCATCGCGATATAACCGTTAATGAATTTGATACTGTTATTTTGGCAAGCTCGTTAATCCCAGGTAATGAGCATGGTGTGTATAAAGTTATTAATAAGTTAGTGCAAATGGGCGCGCGAGTTATTAATAAAGATAATGCGGCAATTCACGTATCTGGACACTGCAATGAGGGTGAGTTATTGTACTTGTACAATATCGTAAAGCCTAAGTGTGCTATGCCAATCCACGGCGAACATCGCCATTTAGTCGCTAATGGTTTAATCGCTGTTAAAACAGGTGTTGAACCAGGTAATGTCGTGTTAGCAGAAGACGGTGATGTGGTTGATTTGTATCATGGCAAAGCTGCAGTTGTTGGCTCTGTTCCATGTGGATACGTGTATGTTGATGGAAAGTCAGTTGGTGAGCTTACTGAAGACGAGCTAGAAAAGCGCCGAATCTTAGGTTCTGAAGGCTTCGTTTCCAGCTTCGTAGTTGTTAATACTGAAACCGCAGAAGTTATTAATGGTCCTAAGATTTATTTAAACGCTGTTGCTGAAGATGAGAGTGAATTCGATAAGGTTCGTCATCAGATTGTTGAGCAACTTCGTGATGCAATGATGACTGGAACTAAAGATACTCATAAGCTGCAGCAGTTAATGCGTCGCACGCTTGGTGGCTGGGTTGCACGTCAACTTCATCGTAAGCCTATGATTGTGCCAGTAGTAGCTGATATTGCAGTTGACTCAGAAGAGCTATTATACGGTAAAAAATAAATTATGTAAGATGTTTTAGTAATAAGGTAGTGCTGATTTGTTCTACCTTATTACTTTTGTTCAATAAAAGGATAAAAATGCCAGGTTCTAACTTAACACGCACTGAAGCGCAAGAACGTGCAGCTGTTATTGCGCAGCCTATTCATTATTATGTTTCTTTAGATTTGAGTAAAGGCGCTCGCACGTTTGATTCTGTTACTCGCATAACATTTGATGCGGTTGCAGGAAGCTCATCTTTTCTTGATTTAATCGCGCAAAGCGTTTCTCGAGTTGTGCTTAATGGTGAAGAATTACAGCCTGAAAAGGTGTTTAACGACAATCGTATTGAGCTTTCTTCATTACAGGAACATAATGAGGTGCTAGTAGAGGCTGTATGTGTATATTCTAATACTGGTGAGGGTTTACATCGCAGCGTAGATCCTGCTGATAATAATGTGTATATGTACACGCAGTTTGAGGTTCCTGATGCTCGCCGCGTATACGCAGTATTTGATCAGCCTGATTTGAAGGCGGTTTTTGATTTTGATGTCACTGCTCCAAAAAGCTGGATTGTCACTTCTAACATGCCTGTAGTGAATACGACAGATGTTGATCAGCTTACGCAAGACGGAACCTTGGTTGATAAGCCAGCTGAAACTTGCAAGAAGTGGGTTTTTGACACAACAGTGCAGATGAGCTCATATTTGACTGCAATTTGTGCAGGACCATATGCTCAATGGCATACTGAGTATGCAAATGAGGATGGTCGTACAATCCCAATGGCAATGTATTGCCGTCAGTCTTTGAAGCAGGCTTTTGAAAAGGATGTGGACTACTTATTTGATATTACTAAGAAGGGTTTTGCATTTTATGCTAAGACCTGGGGAGTTCCATATCCTTATGCTAAGTATGATCAGATTTATGTTCCTGAATATAATGCTGGAGCAATGGAAAATATTGGCATGGTAACCTATCGTGATCAATACGTGTTTGAGTCAAAAGTTACCGATGCAATGGCTGAACGCCGTGTTATTACTGTGCTTCACGAATTAGCTCATATGTGGTTTGGCGATTATGTGACCATGAAGTGGTGGAATGACTTGTGGCTTAACGAGTCTTTCGCAGAATTTACTTCTACTTTGGCCACTGCTGAAGCTAGTGATTGGCATGATGCTTGGGCAACATTCACATCAGGTGAGAAGAGCTGGGCATTAAATCAGGATCAGCTTTCTACAACACATCCTATTGTTGCTCCAATTAACGATTTGAATGATACGTATGTGAATTTTGATGGTATAACCTATGCAAAAGGTGCTTCCGTTTTGAAGCAACTTGTTGCGTATGTGGGACGTGAACCATTCTTTGAGGGAATCCATAATTATTTAGAAAAACATGCGTATGCTAATGCAACATTGCATGATTTGCTTGTTGAATTGGAGAAGACTTCTGGTCGTGAACTCACTTCTTGGAGTGCTCAGTGGCTTGAAAAAGCTGGTATTAATACTATTAAGGCAAAAGTTGAAGAAGATACTCACGGCAATATTACTCAATTTGAGTTGCACCAAAGTGCTTCTCAAGAACATCCTGTGCTTCGCTCTCACCGCCTAGCTATTGGCTTCTACAATGAGAATGAGCAGGGTAAGATTGTTCGTACCAAGCGTTTTGAGCTAGATGTTGATGGTGAAGTTACTGTAGTTCAAGAAGCTCTTGGTGAGCAGCGTCCGCAGTTCATTTTGGTTAATGATGATGATTTAACATATACGAAGCTTCGTCTTGATGAGAAATCCTTAGCATTTGCTCAAGAGAACTTGTATCGTTTTGACGATGCTTTAGCTCGTGCAGTTATTTGGTTGTCATTATGGGATATGACTCGTGATGGTGAATTTAGTGCTGAGCAGTTTATTCACACAAGTTTGAAAGCTTTGGGAACTGAACATGAGTCAACAACATTCCGTTATGCTTTACAGCAGGTGAATACCACAGCATGGCATTATGTTGATCCACGCCGTGTTGATGAGGTGGTAAAGTCCGTAGCGCAAAGCTTATGGGATTTGGCTCAAAAAGCTCAGGCTGGTTCTGATGAGCAGTTCCAGCTTGTGAATGCCTATTTGCAGTATGGTGAGCAAGGCGATCAAGAGTTCGTAAATCATGCTCAAGGTTTGCTAAATGGTGATATTGTTTTGAACGGTTTGGAGATTGACAATAATCTTCGTTGGACAATCATTAAAGTATTGGCAAAGGTTAATGCGATCGGTGAAGCTGAGATTGATGCTCAACTGTCTAAGCGTGATACTACGCAAAACCGTGAGTTTGCGTTAGGTGCTCGTGCAAGCATCACCACTGTTGAGGCTAAGAAGTGGGCGTTCGATCAGGCTGTGCACAATGAAGAATTGACGAATATGCAGCTTGAGGCTGTATGCTCTGGCTTCTCAAATACTACTGATAAGCAAATTATTGATGAGTTTGCTCAAGAGTACTTTGACACTATTGAGTGGATTTGGGATCATCGAACATTCCATATGGCAGAGGCATTGTTGTTGGGCTTGTATCCTGTTCATGTTGATGCAAAACGTTTGGTTGATTTAGGACATGCATGGCTTGAATCACATCAGGATAGTGATAATGCGCTTCGTCGTATTATAAGTGGCAATATTGAGTCAAGTGAGCGTATGCTTCGTGTGCAGCAGTTTAACAGCAATCTGTAATATTGTGTGAATAAATGCCGATGAGTTCCATCGGCATTTATTATATTGAGTAACTGTGTTCATATTGAGTATTATGTTGCGCGCTAGTTGCAATCATCGTGCGGTGTATTATGATTTAGTGGTAGGAAAATTGTAAGGACGGTTGTTCGATGCCTAGAATGTTTGGTACTGATGGTGTACGAGGTTTAGCTAATCGAGATTTAACTGCACAGTTAGCATTGCATTTAGGAGATGCTGCAGTACGAGTATTGGGTGAAAGTAAAGATGCCACTCATGCTGAGGGTCGTCGTCGTGCTCTTGTAGGTCGTGACACTCGCGTTTCTGGTGATTTTTTGGCGTCTGCTCTTTCAGCTGGCATGTCTGCTGGTGGTTTTGATGTTATTGATGCTGGTATTATTCCAACTCCTGGTGTCGCATTTTTAACATCAGTGTTGAACGTTGAAATGGGCGCAGTTATTTCTGCTTCACATAACGCTATGCCTGATAATGGTATTAAATTCTTTGCTCGTGGTGGTTTTAAATTGCCCGATAGTAAAGAGGATGAGATCGAGCAGGTGCTTGGTCAAGATTGGGATCGTCCTACTGGCGCAGGTGTTGGTCGTATTAGCCATGACACCACTACCGCAACAAACTTGTATATTGATCATTTAGTAAGCGCTATTGCTCCAATTGGTCGAGATAAAATACAGCCAAAACCTTTAGCGGGTTTAAAAGTGGTTGCAGATTGCGCTAATGGCGCAACATCAGTGGTTGCTCCTGAAGCACTGCGCCGTGCTGGAGCTGAAGTAGTAGTTATTAACGCTTCCCCTGATGGGTACAATATTAATAAGAATGCTGGTTCTACTCATCCTGAACAGTTGCAAGCTATGGTTAAGGCAAGCGATGCTCAAATGGGTGTTGCTTTTGATGGTGATGCGGATCGTTGTTTAGCTGTTGATGAAGATGGCAATATGGTAAATGGCGATCAGATTATGGGTATTTTAGCACGCGCGAAAATGCGTGAGGGAAAGCTTAAAGATAACACATTAGTTATTACTATTATGAGTAATCTTGGGCTTAAGATTGCGCTGAAGAACATGGGCATTAAAACTGTAGAAACTAATGTGGGTGATCGTTATGTGCTTGAAGCAATGCTTCGTGACGGTTATTCGCTTGGTGGAGAGCAGTCAGGTCATGTTATTAATCGTGAGTTTGCAACAACGGGTGACGGTACGCTAACTGCTTTAACACTGTGTAATGAGGTTGTTCGTTCTGGTAAGAGTTTGAAAGAGCTTGCTGCTGATTTTCCACAGTTGCCTCAACAGCTAGTGAATGTTCCTAATGTTGATAAGAACGGGGTGAAAAGCAATGCTGCAATTGCTGAGGCTGTTCGCCGTGAAGAAGAGTTGCTAGGGGATACCGGTCGTGTTTTGTTGCGTCCTAGCGGTACTGAGCCTTTAGTGCGCGTGATGGCGGAGGCTCAAACTCAGCAAGAAGCAGATGATGTTTGTAATCGTCTTGCGCAAGTTGTAAAAGACGAATTGTCTTTATGATTGTTTGCACAGGAGAATGACATGGGTATGCAGAATATTGATATCGCGCTAAATCGAGATATGGAGAAATTTCTTTCTCAGGCCGAACACGATATATTGCCTATTGTTCAAGCTGGTGAGCCTGTTTTGCGTATGGAGTGCGAGCAGTACGATGGGCAACTTCGCAAGCAGACTTTAGCGAAACTTATTAAGATTATGCGTAGCACCATGTTAGATGCCCCTGGTGTTGGTTTAGCAGGTCCTCAAATTGGCATTAATCTTGCAATTGCTGTTGTTGAGGATCACGTTCGGCATGATGAGGATGATCCGCGTGAAATCGCTGAGTTTCCTTTTCATGCCATTATCAATCCGCGCTATACTCCGATTGGCGATGAAACGCGCAGTTTTTATGAGGGTTGCTTAAGCTTTGATGGTTATCAGGCTGTTCGCAAGCGTTGGCTTGATATAGACGCGTACTGGGATGATGAGGAGGGCAATCATCATCATGAGAAGTTACATGGTTGGCCTGCTCGTATTTTCCAGCATGAGACGGATCATTTAAGCGGTGAATTGTATATTGATAAGGCTCAGATTCGTTCGTTAACCACTAATGAGAATTTGGAAGACTTTTGGTGTGAGGATCCAGTTCCGCAAGCAG
>JAUMUB010000042.1 GCA_030530905.1 Bifidobacteriaceae bacterium
AGATGATGATTTTGACGTTGATACAAATCCAGATGATGATGAATTATCAGAGGATTTTGATGTTGACGATGATTTAGATAACTTCGATGATCTTGATGATGAAAATGAAGATGATGTAGACGAAGATATCGATGAAACAGATGAAGATGATGACGATGACGATGTTGTTCCAAAACCTGAAGAACCTCAGGCAAAAGGTGCGTTCGTTGTTCGTGATGATGACGATGATGATGAGGATGACAATCTCACACCATCAGGTAATCCAAAACGCCGCGTTGTTGCAACTGGCGCGACTGCAGATCCAGTAAAAGACTACTTAAAACAGATTGGTCGCGTAAATTTGTTGAATGCAGAGCAGGAAACAGATTTATCCGAACGAATTGAGGCTGGTTTATACGCACAACATCTGCTTGATACGCAAGTCGATGACATGAACTTTAAGCGTAAGCGAGAGTTGAAGTGGGCTGCTTCTGACGGCAAGAAAGCAAAAGATCACTTGCTTGAAGCTAACTTACGATTAGTTGTTTCCTTGGCGAAGCGTTATACCGGTAGAGGCATGTTATTCCTTGATTTAATTCAAGAAGGTAATCTTGGTCTTATTCGTGCAGTAGAAAAGTTCGATTGGCAAAAGGGCTTCAAGTTCTCAACTTATGCAACATGGTGGATACGTCAGGCAATCACCAGAGCTATGGCTGATCAGGCAAGAACTATTCGTGTTCCAGTGCATATGGTGGAAGTTATTAACAAACTTTCACGTGTACAACGTCAAATGCTACAGGATTTAGGTCGTGAACCTACGCCAGATGAGTTAGCACGTGAGCTTGATATGCCAGTAGAGAAAGTACAGGAAGTTCAAAAGTATGGTCGTGAACCGATTTCCTTACATACTCCATTGGGTGAAGACGGTGATTCTGAATTTGGTGATTTAATCGAGGATACTGATGCGATTGCACCGTCCGAAGCAGTTGCGTTCTCCTTACTTCAAGACCAGTTTACGCAGGTTTTGGAAACGCTGTCGCCACGAGAAGCAGGCGTTATTAAGATGCGCTATGGCTTAGAAGATGGTCAGCCAAAAACTTTGGATGATATCGGCCGCGTATACGGTGTAACACGTGAGCGTATTCGTCAGATTGAATCTAAGACTATGGCAAAACTACGTCACCCATCACGCTCTCAAACATTGCGTGACTTCTTAGATCAGTAGTACCAATGTTGCGTGTGCTGTGTGACGTGTTAGAGTTGCACAGCACATGTTCGTATTGTAGGGCTTGATGATGTTCGTGAATAGTTGGGGAGATTAAGTGGCAGCACAAGAAGAACAGTATGGTGCAAAAAATCTTACGGTTTTAGAAGGTTTAGATGCAGTTCGTAAACGACCAGGCATGTATATTGGCACAACCGATAGCCAAGGGTTAATGCACTGTTTATGGGAGATTATCGATAATGCTGTTGATGAAGCGTTAGCTGGTGCTTGCACTGATATTGTTGTTACATTACATAAAGATGGTTCAGTCGAAGTCGCTGATAATGGGCGAGGAATCCCAGTTGACATAGAGCCTAAAACTGGTTTAAGCGGTGTTGAAGTTGTTTTGACCAAGCTACATGCTGGAGCAAAATTTGGTAACGCTTCTTATAATGCTGCTGGTGGTTTACACGGTGTGGGATCGTCTGTAGTTAATGCATTGAGTTCACGTCTTGATGTTGAAGTTGATCGAAATGGGAAAACCTATCATATGGCTTTTCATCAAGGTCACCCTGGCGTGTATGACGATACGGAAGGTCGTTCGCCTGATAATACCTTTACACGAACACGCAAGAATAAAGCAACTGAACTTGAAGTTATTGGAAATGTACCTGCGAAGAAAACAGGTACTCGTATCCGATATTGGGCAGATCCTGAGATTTTTAACGATACTGCAGAGTTTAGTTATGAACAACTCATTGACCGAGTACGTCAAACAAGTTTTCTTGTGCCTGGGTTACGGATCAGCGTAGTAGATGAGAATATTGACGAAGAAGCTGATGAGCAGTTAGCACAAAGCACTATTGATGAAATAAATACTGCTGAACAATCGTTACAAGTTTCTGAACATGTTCAAAGTACAAGTGCTGATGCATCTGAAGAATTCAACGTTTCTCAAACATCTTCATTATTTGATGATGTGGAAAATGCGAATGTAGCTCAAGATTCCACTAATGAGCGTGATTTTGAGGCTGCAGCACAAGTTGCACAGCAGGAGAATGCGGCAAATCTTCCTCATAAGCGAGTAGAAGAATTTTTGCATACTGGTGGCGTTAAAGATTTTGTGGATTTCTTATCTCATGGCGAAGCAGTTTCAGATATCTGGCATATTAGTGGTAAGAGCACATATGATGAGGAAACCCAAGCTGTAGGCGAGGGCGGTGAATTACACGCTCAAAAGGTTACTCGTGACTGTGGTGTTGATATTGCCTTACGGTGGGTTAACGATTATGACACCACTATTCGCAGTTTCGTAAACGTGGTAGAGACACCTGGCGGTGGTATGCATGTTGATGGCTTCATGCAGGGAGTTACTAAACTTGTTCGTAAAACTGTTGAAGAAAATGCCCGCAAACTCAAGGTAAATCTTAAAGATAACAATAATCGTATTGAACGTGATGATATTACCGCAGGTCTAGTTGCAGTGGTTACTGTGCGCATTGCAGAGCCTCAGTTCCAAGGTCAAACGAAAGACGTTTTAGGTACTGCTCCTGTTAAACCAATTGTTACTAAAATGACTGAACAACAGTTTGGCGAGATGATTTCAGGCTCTAAGCGTGGATTTAAAGAGCAGTCAAGTCGAGTGTTAGAGAAAATAGTCGGCGAGATGCACGCACGAATTCAAGCTCGTAAAACTAAAGAGGTTACTCGTAGAAAGAATGCTTTAGAATCAGCTTCAATGCCTTCAAAATTGTCAGATTGCCAACCTGGAAACGATGATATTTCAGAGTTATTTATTGTTGAGGGCGATTCTGCATTGGGTACAGCTAAGGCTGCACGAAACTCAATTTTTCAAGCATTGCTTCCGATTCGCGGTAAGATTCTGAATGTGCAAAAAGCGAGCCTTTCTCAAATGCTTTCGAATAAGGAATGTGCTTCTATTATTCAGGTTGTTGGTGCAGGCTCTGGTAATAGCTTTGATATTGAGCAAGCGCGCTATAACAAAATAGTTATGATGACCGATGCGGACGTTGATGGTGCGCATATACGTATTCTTTTGCTCACGCTATTTTATCGATATATGCGTCCACTAATTGAAGAAGGACGCGTGTATGCTGCTGTACCGCCACTGCATCGAATAGCGTTAGCAGGTAAGCATAAGGGTGAATACATTTACACGTACTCAGATGATGAGTTGAATACAAAGATTAATGATTTGCAAAAGCAAGGAATCGCTTTTAACGAGGATATTCAGCGATATAAGGGTTTAGGTGAGATGGATGCGGACCAGTTAGCAGATACCACTATGGATCCGCGAACTCGTATGCTGCGTCGTGTACGTATGGATGACGCGGCTCATGCAAATGAAATTTTCTCACTGCTTATGGGCGATGATGTTCCTCCACGCAAGCAATTTATTATTGATAATGCTGATGACTTTGATCGCTCTAAGATTGATACCTGATCATATTGCAACACATTTCCTAAGCTTTTTATGATTTTTGCCGTGGCAAGCTTAAACTCCTGTTAGAATACCGTATTTAAACGGGTGTTAACGCAAGGGAAGAATGGGTTAGAGTGTTTCAGATATTATTAGCAATAATTTATCTTACTTTTATTAGTTTAGGCTTGCCTGATGCTTTGCTGGGTGCTGCATGGCCTCAAATGCACGTAGATGTTCATGCTGATATCGCTTATGCTGGAATTGTATCCACTATTATTTGTGCGGGTACAATCGTTTCAGCACTATTATCTGATAGAATGTCACGACGTATCGGAGCAGGAAAACTTACCGCATTTTCCGTTGGATTGACGGCAGTATCATTAGTGGCATTTGGTTTTGCATCTTCCTTCTGGCAGGTCTTATTATTAGCGATTCCATATGGCCTTGGTGCCGGTGGTGTAGATGCTGCCTTGAATAATTATGTTGCAATTCATTATGAAAGCCGTCATATGAGTTGGCTTCATTGCATGTGGGGAGTTGGCGCAAGTGTCGGACCATATATTATTTCCGCGGCCATGTTCTATCAAACATGGCGTTCAGGGTACTTGTGGATTGGTATTATTCAATGTGTAATTACCGCCTGTATTTTCTTAAGCTTGCCATTATGGAAGCGTAACGCTGATTCTGATAGCAATCAATTCGTTGAATCAAAGCCATTAACTTATGCGCAAATTATTCGCATTCCAGGAGCTATGGCAATTTTTATAATGTTTTTCTGCTATTGCGCTATTGAAAGTACTGTTGGGTTATGGGCAACTAGTTATATGGTTGAGGTTTTATCGATTTCAAAAGATACTGCAGCTTCCTTGGCAAGCTTATTCTATATTGGAATTACCGTTGGTAGGGCTATTAGTGGCTTTTTAACAATGCGATTTGCTGATTCCACCATGATTCGCATTGGTCAAATATTGCTACTTATTGGTGTGATTACAATTATTATCCCATCTAATAATATGCTTACACTTATTGCTATTGTGTGCGTAGGCCTTGGGTGTGCTCCAATTTATCCTTGTGTTATTCACTCAACCCCAGTCTATTTTGGCGCTGACAAATCGCAGGCAATTGTTGGCATACAAATGGCTTGTGCTTATGCAGGCTCTATGGTTATTCCTGCCCTATTTGGATTTATAGTAGGTAATGGGCTTATTGGATTATGGCCAGTATACGTGTTGGCAATTCTTGTGTTAATGATTTGTATGCATGAGCTGTTGCGTTATCAAGTAACACATCAAAAAGCTGTAAAAACAGCATAAAAGCGGTAAATATTCAGTTGATAATATTTAAATGGGTTGTGATAAATATTTTCACAACCCATTTTATTTTAAATACTTTTATTAAAGAATCAACTATTGTGCATATCCAATTGCTGATGATAACTCAATACCTGAAGCATCACGGCGCATATCTGGCTTTGGTAATTCAACAGGCTGCCCATGTGTGGTACATGCGCTTAAAGGATACGTGCCAACATGTGCAAAGATAAGAGTATTCTGACCCTTTAGGAAACGTTGCGATCTGACGCCTCCAGTACCACGACCTTTTGTTGGGTACATTTCAAGAGGTGTAATTTTTGCGCTACCAGAATCTGTTCCTGGTAGTGAGTTGATGTCGCCTGCAACAGTGAGTACGACTGCACCAGAAGCTGAGAAAACACCGTTTTCATGCTCGTCATAAGTCCACGATAACAATCCAGCTGGCACTACGTTAAACGCTTGTACATGCTGCTTATCAGCTAAGCGAATACCTGCCATTCCTGCCGCGCTACGGCCTTGCGGTCGCACAAGTGAAGCGTTGAAAGTAAGTAGGGATGAGTCAGAAGAAATGAATACAATACGATCATCATCATTAGCGTCAGCTGCAAATACGAGCGTATCATTATCTTTCAGTTCAATAATTGGCCACGAATCCATGGTTGTAGGAGATTCACGATTCCATCTCTTCACTACGCCTTGAGAAGTACCCATAGCAATAGGGGTATTGTTATCTTCACTTAAATCCACGATCGTAAGCACTTCCTCATGAAGTACAGGATCAGTATTTTGTGTCATAGTGATGAGTTCATGTGCGGTAACACCGGCAGAAACGCTTAAATTCTCAGATGCTTGGATAGAAGGAAGTTCAGCAACATTTGCAACCACGAGTCTGCCAGCAGAGGTGATTAAACCATATGTGGCGAGAGTGGTGGTTTTAATAATATTTACAATCTGCTCATCACCATCATGAATTTGATCAGCAGTGCGACTTTGCCACACATCATACGCTGCAGGCGTACAACGCGCAATGCGACCAGAACGGCTTAACATCACAGTGCAAGGCTCATCGTTCATCTGCAATGCAGCAGCGGCAATATCGTCCTTACCCTCTTTACGTGCTTTAGCTGCTGCAGCTACATCTGCTGCAGCAGAGGAAATCGTATTTGCCGAGCGAATAGCTTCGAATGTTCCGCTAGTATGCTCACCGTCAGACGTAGAAACAGGTGAGAGACTACCATCCTCGTTCGTGTCAAGAATAATTGTTCTGCGAGGTGTATTATATGCCTCAACAGCCTCATCCATTTCTGAAGTAACAACACGGTCAAGTTCTGTACTAGAAGAAAGAATAATATTTAATTCTTCTATCTTCTTACGTAACTCATCTTTTTCAGATTCAAGCTCTAAACGGCTCATACGAGTTAGACGACGTAAGCGTAAATCGAGAATATATTGTGCTTGAATTTCGTCTAAATCAAACACAGCCATTAATCGTGTTTTTGCGCTATCTGCGTTTTCTGAAGTACGAATAACCTCAATAACCTCATCAATGTCAAGCAGTGCAAGAAGTAAACCTTCTACCAGGTGTAAGCGTTCAAGTGCTTTCTTTTTTCTAAACTCACTACGTCGGCGGACTACAGACCTGCGGTGCGTAATCCACACTTGTAGCAGTTCTTTTAATCCCATAGTATGTGGTCGACCATTTACCAACGCAACATTGTTAATACTAAAGTTTTCTTGCAAAGGTGTTGTTTTAAACAGCTGTGCTAATACTGCATGTGGATCAAAACCGGTTTTAATTTCAATAACAAGTTTTGTTCCATTATGTCGATCACTTAAATCAATAGCACCTGAAACGCCTTCAATTTTGTGATTTTTAATACCGTCAGAAATGCGTTCTAGAACTCGTTCAGGGCCAACCATAAATGGAAGTTCGGTGATTACAATAGCTTTTTTACGAGCTGTAATATTTTCAATATGCGTTGTAGAACGTGTGGTGACTGTGCCTCGTCCTTGCTCATAAGCTTCACGTATGCCGTCACGTCCAATAATAATACCGCCAGTAGGCCAATCTGGTCCAGGTATATAATGCATTAATTCTTCTAGCGTAGCATCAGGATTCTGCATTAGATGCTTAGCTGCGCTAATCACTTCACCCAGATTGTGTGTTGCCATATTAGTTGCCATGCCTACTGCAATGCCTGCAGCGCCATTAACTAACAGGTTAGGAATGGTAGCTGGCAACACTTCTGGCTCTTTGAGCTTATTGTCGTAATTAGGGTTAAAATCAACTGTATCTTCATCGATATTTGCGTTCATACCTAAAGCGGTAGGCGCAAGACGTGCCTCAGTATATCGGCTTGCTGCTGGGCCATCATCAAGAGAGCCGAAGTTACC
This sequence comes from Bifidobacteriaceae bacterium, assembly GCA_030530905.1. Taxonomy (GTDB): domain Bacteria; phylum Actinomycetota; class Actinomycetes; order Actinomycetales; family Bifidobacteriaceae; genus Bifidobacterium. The sequence continues at coordinate 7,334 of JAUMUB010000042.1, forward strand.
ATGACCATCAACAAGAGGTATGCGCATTGCAAAAGGTTGTGCAAGGCGAACCATTGCCTCATAAATTGCGGAGTCGCCGTGTGGATGAAGTTTACCCATAACCTCACCAGTTACACGTGCTGATTTCATATACGCACGGTCAGGTGTGAGGTTCATTTCACCCATTTGATAAATAATACGTCGCTGAACTGGTTTTAATCCATCTCTAGCATCCGGGAGTGCGCGCGCATAAATTACAGAGTATGCGTATTCAAGAAATGACTTGCTCATTTCCTCATTAAGTGGCGTTTCAACAATATGCTCTTTTACTGTGCGAGGATCAAACGATGGTTGTGATACTTTACGCTTTGGCATATTTCATAAACTCCCTAGAGTATAAAAGGTAACGTGACCATATTATATAGGATGGCGCAAATTTTTTATTAGCGTTGTGTGAAATTGTAAATATTTTCGTTGCACAATGCTTAAATAGAAGTATGCCTATCCAAGCACCCGAATTACGTGAATTATTAACATTGCAACCTTGCGCTTCTTATACAAGCGTGGAGCATAAAGGTTTGTATGGTTTTTCTCGCGGTGGGTCCTATCATATTTCAGCTGTATTACCTGCTGTTAGTAGTGCTATTGGGTATCCAATTTCAACGCAATTACACCCAACTCCGCGCATAGATCAAGAGGCGCTTGGTATTCCTGATGTTAAGTCGATTATTGTAGTATTAGTTGATGGATTAGGTTTCTGGAATATTGTATTACGTATAGGTCATGTGCCATATTTACGCTTTTTACTTCAACATGAGGAAAATCAGAGGCCAATAAGCACATGTTTTCCTAGTACTACAGTTAGTGCTATGGGTACATTTGGCACGGGTACGTGCCCTGGACTTACAGGTATGGTTGGGTACACTCAGTTAAACACCCAAACTCATACGATTTCTCAAATGATTCAATTTCGAGATGCTATTGCGCCTGAAGAGTTGCAGCAAGAACCAACAATTTTTGAACAGCTCCAAAAGCAAGGGGTTCGGATTACTGCAGTCGGTTTACCGAAGT